>JAAYAS010000209.1 GCA_012719255.1 Microbacteriaceae bacterium
CATGTTCACCCAGGGCGTCGACCCGCAGATCGACTTCAGCGACATCGACGCGATCCGCCGCACCGTCGAGTACTGCAACCAGCTGCGCGTCGGCGAGCGCTCGCCCTGGGGCGGCGACCTCGTCTACACCGCCTTCTCGGGCTCGCACCAGGACGCGATCAAGAAGGGCTTCGAGGCGATGGCCGCGAAGGCCGAGGCGACCGGCCAGGACGTCGACGACATGCAGTGGGCCGTGCCCTACCTGCCGGTCGACCCGAAGGACCTCGGCCGCACCTACGAGGCGGTCATCCGCGTCAACTCGCAGTCGGGCAAGGGCGGCGTCGCCTACCTGCTCAAGGAGCACCACAACCTCGACCTGCCGCGCCGCCTGCAGATCGAGTTCTCGCAGATCGTGCAGCACCGCACCGACACCGAGGGCGGCGAGGTCTCGGCCGACGAGATCTGGTCGATCTTCAACGACGAGTACCTGCCGGCGACGAACGGCGACGAGAAGTGGGGCCGCATCGAGATCTTCGGCACGCGCACCGCGACCGAGATGGACGGCTCGACGACGCTCGAGGTGAAGCTCCGCGACGGCGCCGAGGAGAAGACCGTCGAGGCGCAGGGCAACGGCCCGATCAACGCCTTCCTCAACGCGGTGAACGAGCGCGGCTACGAGGTGGAGCTGTTCGACTACGTCGAGCACACGCTCTCGGCCTCGGGCGACGCGCTCGCCGCCGCCTACGTCGAGCTCGAGGTCGCCGGCCGCAAGCTCTGGGGCGTCGGCATCGACCCCGACATCTCGACCGCCTCGCTGAAGGCGATCGTCTCGTCGGTGAACCGCGCCATCCGCGACGGCAGCCTCGAGGCGATCGAGACCGCGACCGCCTGATCCGGCGGCGCCCCGGGCCCCGGCGGCCGCGCGTCAGCGCGCGGGCGCCGGGGCTCCGTCGTCGTGGTCGCCCTCGTCGGGCGCATCGCCCGGGCGCTCGTCGCGACGCAGCTCGATGATCGGCAGCGGGCCGGTGTAGGCGGCGGCGAGCGGGTCGCGGGGCAGCCGCTCGCGACCCTCGGCGGCCTCGGCACCGGCACCGGCGCCCGCGCGGCGGCCCCACTGGGTCATCCGGCGGTCGGCGCGGCGGCTGCGCGTCGACGAGCGGCGCCGCAGCGCCATCTGCTCGGGCAGGCTGAGCCCCCACTTCACGCTCGCGAGCCGGATGCCGACGGTGAGGAACCAGCACACGAGCATCCCGGCGAGCATCGAGCCGCCGAGCAGGTGCACGAGCACGAACGCGGCGGTGCCGACGAACGCGGCCGCGGCGTAGAAGGTGCCGGCGTAGAGCACGCCGACGGGCATCTGCAGCAGGATGTCGCGCACCGCGCCGCCGCCGGCCGCGGCGACGGTGCCGATCATGATCGCCGGCAGCGGGTCGACGCCGAAGGCGATCGCCTTCGAGGTGCCGATGATCGCGAACAGGCCGAGCGAGGCGGCGTCGAGGGCGGTGACGACCCAGTTCAGGCTCCGTAGCGCGTGCGCGAGCCACATGCCGACGAGCGCCGAGCCGGAGGCGGTGAGGATGTACCAGTCCGACTGCAGCGTCGCCGGCGGCACCCCGAGCAGGAAGTCGCGGAGCATGCCGCCGCCGAGGCCGACCGCGACGCCGAGGATCGCCACGCCGAGCCAGTCGATGCGCCGGCCCTTGCTCTGCACGTTCTCGGCGGTCGCCGAGGCCGACAGCGCGCCGACGGCGACCGCGAGCAGGTCGAGCCAGAGGGGGATCGCGGGGATCTCTTCGACGGGCATGGACGGGCGGACCCCTCTCGTGCTGGCGCGGCATACTGGTCGGATGCCGGTGTACGGGGACGAAGTCGTGGTGCTGCGGGCGCAGCCGCTCGGCGAGGCCGATCGCATCCTCACCCTATTCGGTCGCGAACGGGGCAAGGTGCGCGCGGTCGCGCGCGGGGTGCGCCGCACCTCGTCGAAGTTCGGCGCGCGGCTGGAGCCGTTCGGCGTCGTCGACGTGCAGCTGTTCACCCGCGACCCCGACGAGCGCTCGAAGCTCGAGACGGTGACCCAGGCGGTGACGGTGCACTCGTTCGCGAACGGGCTCGTCGCCGACTACGACGCCTACGCGGCGGCCTCGGCGATGGTCGAGACCGTCGACCGGATCATCGACGCCGAGCCCGCCCCGCTGCAGTGGGCGCTGCTCGTCGGCGCGCTGCGCGAGCTCTCGCGCGGCGAGCGCGACCCGCGCTCGGCGCTCGACGCCTACCTGCTGCGGGCGCTCTCGCTCGCCGGCTGGGAGCCGAGCTTCGCCGAGTGCGCCCGCTGCGGCGAGCCCGGCCCGCACGAGCGGCTCTCGTTCGGCGCCGGGGGAGCGGTCTGCCCCGGCTGCGCGGCGGCGCTCGGCGCGACCCGCCGCGTCGACGTCGACACGCTGCGGCACCTGTGGGCGCTACTCGCCGGGAACCGGCGGGTCGCGGATGCGGCGCCCGCCGAGGTGCGCGAGCGCGCCTCGGGCGTCGTCGCCGGCTACCTCGACCACCACCTCGAGCGCGGGCTGCGGTCGATGCCGGTGGTGCGCGAGCTGCGCGGCGCGGCGGGCCCCGGGGCGGTCGACGGCGCCGAGGGCGGGCGAGCCGATACTGTGACTCCATGAGCGCATCCGACGGGGCCGAGCTGAAGCCCATCGACTGGACGGGCGCGGCGCCGCCCGCGTTCCCGCCCGGTTCGGTGCCCGAGCACATCGCGATCGTGATGGACGGCAACGGCCGCTGGGCGAACCTGCGCGGGCTGCCGCGCACCGAGGGCCACCGCGCCGGCGAGTCGGCGCTGCTCGACGTCGTCGCCGGGGCGCTGCAGATCGGCGTGCGGCACCTGTCGGTGTACGCGTTCTCGACCGAGAACTGGAAGCGCTCGGCCGAGGAGGTGCGCTTCCTCATGGGCTTCAACCGCGAGGTGCTCCGCCGGCAGCGCGACCAGCTCCACGCCTGGGGCGTGCGGGTCGTCTGGTCGGGCCGCGAGCCGCGGCTGTGGCGGAGCGTCATCGACGACCTCCGCGCCGCCGAGGAGCTCACCCGCGGCAACACCCGGATGACGCTGAACATGTGCGTGAACTACGGCGGGCGCATCGAGCTCGTCGACGCCGTGCGCGAGCTCGCCGCCGAGGCGAAGGCCGGCCGGCTCGACCCCCGGCGCATCTCGGAGCGGTCGATCGGGCAGCGGCTCTACCAGCCGGCGCTGCCCGACGTCGACCTGTTCGTGCGCTCGTCGGGCGAGCAGCGCACCTCGAACTTCCTGCTCTGGCAGTCGGCGTACGCCGAGTTCGTGTTCGTCGACACCCTCTGGCCCGACTTCGATCGGCACGAGCTCTGGCGCGCGGTCGAGCAGTACCTCCACCGCGATCGCCGATTCGGCGGGGCGATCGACCGCCCTGCGGAAACTCAGTTCCGCGAGTCGGAATCCTGAGTGGTGCCCCGGATGCTGCGCCAGTAGACTCTCGACCCATGCGCATCGAATCCCTGCTCGACGACGGCGCGAGCGACTACCGGCGCGTCGACGCGCGCCAGCGCGAGCTGCACGCCCGCATCGCCGACGGCGACGAGACCGACGCGCTGATGCTCGTCGAGTTCGACCACGTCTACACCGCCGGCTCGAGCACGCGGCCCGACGACGTGCCCGACGACGAGGTGCCGGTCGTGAAGATCGACCGCGGCGGCTCGGTGACCTACCACGGCCCCGGCCAGCTCGTCGCCTACCCGCTCATCCGGGTGCACGGCCGGCAGGACGTCGTCGCCTACGTGCGCGCCCTCGAGGCCGCGGTGATCGCGACGATCGCCGAGTACGGCGTCGTCGGCGAGCGCGTCGCCGGTCGCACCGGCGTGTGGATCGTGCGCCCCGGCGAGCCCGACCGCAAGCTCTGCGCCATCGGCGTGCGCTTCGCCCGCCGCACCACGATGCACGGGCTCGCGCTCAACGTGCGCACCGATCTCGGCGGCTTCGGCCGCATCGTGCCCTGCGGCATCCGCGACGCCGGCGTCGTCTCGCTCGACGAGCTCGGCGTGCGCACCGACCTCGCCGAGGTCGCCGAGCGGCTCGTTCCGCACCTGCGCCGCGAGCTCGCGCGCTTCCGCGCGCCCGAGGCCGCGCCCCACGCACCGGCCGACCCCGGTGCGCCCGGGGCCCCCGAACCGATCACCGTCCCCGCGGCCGCTGCGGCCGCCGCCGAACCGAACGAGGCCCAGTGACCGCCACCGCATCCACCCCCGCATCCGCGCCCTCGCCCGAGGGCCGCAAGCTGCTGCGCATCGAGGCGCAGAACCAGCAGACGCCGATCGAGCGCAAGCCCGACTGGATCCGCACCACCGCCGCGGTCGGCGAGCAGTACGAGGAGGTGCGCGGCCTCGCCCGCGCCGGCGGCCTGCACACCGTCTGCGAAGAGGCGGGCTGCCCGAACATCTTCGAGTGCTGGGAGGGCCGCGAGGCGACCTTCCTCATCGGCGGCGACCAGTGCACCCGCCGCTGCGACTTCTGCATGATCGCGACCGGCAAGCCCGCCGGCTACGACCGCGACGAGCCGCGCCGCGTCGCCGAATCGGTGCGCGAGCTCGGCCTGCGCTACGCGACCGTCACCGGCGTCGCCCGCGACGACCTCCCCGACGGCGCCTCCTGGCTGTTCGCCGAGACCTGCCGGCAGATCCGCGCGCTCAACCCGACCACCGGCATCGAGCTGCTCGTCGACGACTTCCGCGGCGGCGACTCGGCGATCGAGACCGTCGTCGAATCGGCGCCCGAGGTGTTCGCCCACAACCTCGAGACCGTGCCGCGCATCTTCAAGCAGATCCGCCCGGCGTTCCGCTACGACCGCTCGCTCGGGATGCTCGCGCGCGCGGCCGAGCTCGGCATGATCACGAAGTCGAACCTCATCCTCGGCATGGGCGAGACCCGCGACGAGATCGAGGCGTCGATGCGCGACCTGCGCGACCACGGCGTCGACATCCTCACGCTCACGCAGTACCTCCGCCCGAGCGCCCTCCACCACCCGATCGACCGCTGGGTGAAGCCGCAGGAGTTCATCGACCTCGCCGAGCTCGGCCGCGAGCTCGGCTTCGCCGGCGTGATGGCGGGCCCGCTCGTGCGCTCGTCGTACCGGGCCGGCAAGCTCTGGGCCGAGGCGATGGTCGCGAAGGGCCGGGAGATCCCGGAGGCGCTGCAGCACCTCGCCGCCGAGCAACCCGCCCGCCAGGAGGCGTCGAGCATCGTCGCCCGTCGGCCGGAGTTCGCGGGCGCCGCGCCCGCCGGCGACGTCGAGGTCGGCCCGGGCGCGCTCGCCGGGCCCGGCGGCTTCCGCGGCTGCTGACCCGGCGACCGGGCGGCGCCCGGCGACGGCCGGCCCCGGGTAGAGTGGGCGGTTGATCCGCGCGCCCGCATCCGGCGGGACGCGCCGTTACGCACAGGAGTGATCACGCATATGGCGGCTTCGAAGCTCGACCAGGTCATCGCCCTCGCCAAGCGGCGGGGCTTCGTCTACCAGTCGGGTGAGATCTACGGCGGTTCGAGGTCGGCCTGGGACTACGGCCCCCTCGGCGTGGAGCTCAAGGAGAACATCAAGCAGCAGTGGTGGCAGACCTTCGTGCGCGGCCGCGCCGACATGGTCGGCCTCGACTCGTCGATCATCCTCCCCACCGCCGTCTGGCAGGCCTCGGGCCACGTCGACACGTTCACCGACCCGCTCGTCGAGTCGCTCCACACCCACAAGCGCTACCGCGTCGACCACCTCATCGAGGCGTACGTCGCCAAGCACGGCCGCGAGCCCGAGAACGGCCTCGCCGACATCCGCGACCCCGAGACCGGCCAGCCCGGCGACTGGACCGAGCCGCGCATGTTCTCGGGCCTCATGAAGACCTACCTCGGCCCCGTCGACGACGAGCAGGGCCTCCACTACCTCCGCCCCGAGACCGCGCAGGGCATCTTCACGAACTTCAACAACGTGGTCACCACCGCCCGCCGCAAGCCGCCGTTCGGCATCGCGCAGGTCGGCAAGGCGTTCCGCAACGAGATCACGCCCGGCAACTTCATCTTCCGCACCCGCGAGTTCGAGCAGATGGAGATCGAGTACTTCGTCAAGCCCGACGAGGCGCAGCAGCACTTCGAGTCGTGGGTCGAGGCGTGCTGGGACTGGTTCGTCGACCTCGGCGTGAACCCCGACAACCTCCGCCGCTTCGACGTGCCCGACGACGAGCGCGCGCACTACTCGGCCGCGACCATCGACTTCGAGTACCGCTACGGCTTCACCGGCGGCGAGTGGGGCGAGCTCATGGGCGTCGCGAACCGCACCGACTACGACCTCGGCGCGCACAGCGAGAAGTCGGGCACCGACCTCAGCTACTTCGACCAGGCCTCGGGCGAGCGCTACACGCCGTACGTCATCGAGCCCTCGTTCGGCCTCACCCGCTCGCTGATGACCTTCCTCGTCGACGCCTACACCGAGGACGAGGCGCCGAACGCGAAGGGCGGCGTCGACACCCGCACCGTGCTCAAGCTCGACCCGCGCCTGTCGCCGGTGAAGGCCGCCGTGCTGCCGCTCTCGCGCAACGAGAGGCTCTCGCCGCTCGCCCGCGAGGTCGCCGCCGAGCTGCGCGGCTCGGGCCGCTGGAACGTCGACTTCGACGACGCCGGCGCGATCGGCCGCCGCTACCGCCGCCAGGACGAGATCGGCACGCCGTACTGCGTCACCGTCGACTTCGACTCGCTCGACGACCGCGCGGTCACCGTGCGCGAGCGCGACACGATGGCGCAGGAGCGCATCGCGATCGACGAGCTCTACCTCTACCTCGCCGAGCGCCTGCGCGGCTGCTGAGCGTGCGCGCGAACGACCCCGCGACGCCCGATGCGCCCGCCGCCCCGGCGCTGCGCATCGGGCCGATCGAGGTCGCCTCGCCCGTCGTGCTCGCGCCGATAGCCGGCGTCACCAACGAGGCGTTCCGACGCCTGTGCCGCGAGTTCGGCGCCGGCCTCTACGTCACCGAGATGGTGACCACGCGCGCGCTCGTCGAGCGCAACGCGTCGACGATGCGGCTCATCCGCCACCACCCCTCCGAGGAGATCCGCTCGATCCAGCTCTACGGCGTCGACCCGGCGACCGTCGGCGACGCCGTCGCGATGCTCGTCGACGAGGACCGCGTCGATCACCTCGACCTCAACTTCGGCTGCCCGGTGCCGAAGGTGACCCGCCGCGGGGGAGGGTCGGCGCTGCCCTACAAGCGCGACCTGTTCGAGGCGATCTGCCGCGAGGCCGTGCGGCGCGCGGGCGAGGTGCCGGTGACGCTGAAGATGCGCAAGGGCATCGACGACGACCACCTCACCTACCTCGACGCCGGCCGCATCGCCGAGCAGACCGGCATCGCGGCGATCACGCTGCACGGCCGCACGCTCGAGCAGCAGTACTCCGGCACCGCCGATTGGGCCTCGATCGCGACGCTGAAGGAGGCCGTCGGCTCGATCCCGGTGCTCGGCAACGGCGACGTGTTCGAGGGCGAGGACGGCCCGAGGATGATGCGCGAGACCGGCTGCGACGGCGTCGTCGTCGGGCGCGGCGTGCTCGGCCGGCCGTGGCTGTTCGCCGACCTCGAGGCCGCGTTCGCCGGCCGACCCGAGCGCGTGCGGCCCGGGCTGCGCGAGGTCGGCGCGGCGATGATCCGCCACGCCGAGCTGCTCGTCGACTTCTTCGGCGACGAGGGCCACGGCTGCCGCGACTTCCGCAAGCACGTCGCCTGGTACTTCAAGGGCTACCCGGTCGGCGGCGAGGTGCGCAAGCGCTTCGCGCTCATCGACGCCCTCGACGAGCTGCGCGCCCTCGTCGACGAGCTGCCCGACTCGCCGTGGCCCGGCGCCGGCGCCGAGGGCCCGCGCGGCCGCGCCGGCTCGCCGCGCCGCGCCGCGCTGCCGGAGGGCTGGCTCGACGCGCCCTGCATGTCCGACACCGAGCGCGGCGGCATGGCCGACGCCGAGCTCGACATCTCGGGAGGCTGACGCCCGTGCCCCGCATCCCCCTCGAGGGCCCCCGCAGCGACTACACCGAGCTCGACACCTCGCGCTTCCTGCCCGAGCACCACGAGAACCGGCGCCGCTCGGAGTTCGCCCGCGACCGCGCCCGGCTGCTCCACTCGTGGGGCCTGCGCCGCCTCGCGGCGAAGACGCAGGTGCTCTCGCCGACGACCGGCGCCGACTTCGCCCGCAACCGGCTCACCCACTCGCTCGAGGTCGCCCAGGTCGGCCGCGAGATCGCGCAATCGCTCGACCTCGACCCCGACATCGTCGACACCGCCTGCCTCGCCCACGACATCGGCCACCCCGCGTTCGGCCACAACGGCGAGCGCGCGATCGACCAGTGGGCCGCCGACATCGGCGGCTTCGAGGGCAACGCCCAGTCGCTGCGGCTCATCACCCGCCTCGAGCCGAAGACCTTCACCCCCGACGGCCGCAGCGTCGGCCTCAACCTCACCCGCGCCACCCTCGACGCCGCCACGAAGTACCCGTGGAGCCGCGCCGACGGCGCCGCCCGCGGCACCGGCAAGTTCGGCGTCTACGACGACGACGCCCCGGTCTTCGACTGGATGCGCGAGGGCGCGCCGGCCGGGCGGCAGTGCATCGAGGCGCAGGTGATGGACCTCAGCGACGACATCGCCTACTCGGTGCACGACCTCGAGGACGCCGTCGTCGAGGGCTTCCTGCCGATCGAGGAGTTCGAGTTCGCCGACAACCGCGAGGCGATCGTCTACGCGGCCGCCGACTGGTCGGGCGGCCGCTACAGCACCGACGAGCTCGCCGACGCCCTCGACCGGCTCGTCAACGCCCCCTACTGGGTGCACGCCTACGACGGCTCGGCCCGGCAGCGCGCCGCGCTGAAGAACCTCACCTCGCAGCTCATCGGCCGCTTCGCGCAGGCCGCGACGAACGCGACGCTCGCCGCCTACCCGACCGAGCAGCTCCTCATCCGCTACCGCGCCGACGTCGTCGTGCCCCGGCCGATCGCCGCCGAGATCGCGCTGCTCAAGGGCGCGGTCGCCGGCTTCGTGATGTCGCTGCCGGTGCGCCAGCCGGTGTACGCCCGGCAGCGGGAGCTGCTCGTCGAGCTGCTCGACGGGCTGTGGGCGAGCGGCGAGCGCCACCTCGAGCGGCCGCTCGCCGACGCCTTCGCCGCCGCGCCCGACGACGCCGCCCGGCGGCGCGTGCTCGTCGACCAGGTGGCCTCGCTCACCGATCAGGCGGCGATCGCGCTCCACGCCGAGGTGGTCGGCCCCGCCGGGGCGACGATCTAGACTGCGGCCATGGCGCGCATCCGAAAATCCGATATCGAGGAGGTGCGGGCCCGCACGAACATCGAGGACATCGTCGGCGAGCACGTCACCCTGAAGTCGGCCGGCGTCGGCTCGAAGAAGGGCCTGTGCCCCTTCCACGACGAGCGCACCCCCTCGTTCCACGTGCGGCCGCAGCTCGGCTTCTACCACTGCTTCGGCTGCGGCGAGTCGGGCGACGTCTACACCTTCCTGCAGAAGATCGACCACGTCACCTTCGTCGAGGCGGTCGAGCGGCTCGCCGGCAAGCTCGGCTACCAGCTGCAGTACGAGGACGGCGGCGAGGCCCCCGACCACTCGAAGCGGGTGCGGCTGCTGCAGGCGAACGAGGCCGCCGAGCGGTTCTTCCAGGCCCGGCTCGGCGACCCCGACGCGCAGCCCGGCCGCGACTTCCTCGGCGCCCGCGGCTTCGATCCCGCCGCCGCCCAGCGCTTCGGCGTCGGCTACGCCCCGCAGTCGTGGGACGCGCTGACGAAGCACCTGCGCGGCCAGGGCTTCACGATGCAGGAGCTGCAGGACGCCGGCCTCGTGTCGACGAACGACCGCGGCTCGAGCTACGACCGCTTCCGCGGCCGGCTCGTCTGGCCGATCCGCGACACCACCGGCAAGACCGTCGGCTTCGGCGCGCGGCGCCTGCTCGACGACGACAAGGGCCCGAAGTACCTCAACACCCCCGAGACCGAGGTGTACCGCAAGGCGCAGGTGCTCTACGGGCTCGACATCGCCAAGCGCGACATCGGCCGCAGCCACGAGGTCGTCGTCGTCGAGGGCTACACCGACGTGATGGCGGCCCACCTCGCCGGCGTCACCACCGCCGTCGCCACCTGCGGCACCGCCTTCGGCGTCGAGCACATCAAGATCCTCCGCCGCATCATGGACGACGAGTCGAACCGCGGCCGGGTGATCTTCAACTTCGACCCCGACGAGGCCGGCCGCAAGGCCGCGATGCGCGCCTTCGCCGAGGAGAACCGCTTCGTCGCCCAGACCTTCGTCGCCGTCGCGCCCGAGGGGCTCGACCCCTGCGATCTGCGGCTGCAGCGCGGCGACCAGGCCGTGCAGCAGCTCGTCGAGCACCCCGTGCCGATGTACGAGTTCGTCATCCGCGAGCAGCTGCGCAAGCACGAGCTGCGCACCGCCGAGGGCCGCGTCGCGGCGCTGCGCGAGACCGCCCCGATCGTCGCCGGCATCCGCGACCGGGCGCTGCGGCCCGAGTACGCCCGGCAGCTGTCGGGCTGGCTCGGCATGGACATGACGACCGTCCGGCAGGCGGTCGAGTCGGCCGCGCGCACGGCGGCCGCGCCGCCGCCCGACCCCTACGACGCGCCCGGCCCCGGCATCGGGCCCTCGGGGGAGTACGCGATCCCCACGGTGCGGCTGCGCGACCTGCCGAACGACCCGGTCACCCGTCTCGAGCGCGACACGCTCGCGGCGCTGCTGCAGTACCCGCGGATGCTCGCCGACGCGCAGCTCGACGCCGTGCTCACCGCGAACTTCACCGACGCCTCGCTGATGACGGTGCGCGACGCGATCATCGTCACCCGCCCGCAGCTCGGCACCGCGAACTGGCTGCCGGCCGTGCAGGAGGAGGTGCCGTCGTCGTTCCTGCCGCTCGTCACCGAGCTGTCGATGGCGCCGATCCCCGCCGGCGGCGAGCAGGAGCAGATCGCCGCGTACGTGCGCTCGGTCGCCGCGGCGCTCGTCGAGCGCGATCTGCTGCGGCGCAAGTCGGAGCTGCTCGGCGAGCTGCAGCGCACCGACATCGAGGCCGAGCCGATGCGGCACCGCGAGCTGTCGGAGCAGCTCGTCGCGCTCGAGCGGCGCAAGCGCGAGCTGCGCGAGCTCGTCGGCTGACGGGCTTGTAGGCTTCCGGGCATGGCCACGAACACCGCCCTCGACACCGCGATCGACGTCGACGACCTCTCGATCTCGTACGGCCCGCAGCACGGCACCGCGTCGTCGCGGGTGCTCTCGGGCGCGACGTTCGAGGTGCCCCGCGGCCGCATCCTCGGCATCGTCGGCACCGCCGGCAGCGGCAAGTCGGCGCTCGGGCGGGTGCTCTCGGGCCGGGGGCTGCTCGGCCGGCGGCCCGAGTGGCCGTGGATCTCGGGCGGCGGCGCCGAGGTCGCCGGCATCGACCTGCGGCGGCCCACCCGCGACCAGCTGCGCCGCCTCACGCTCGACATCGGCTATCTCGCGCAGACCTCCGGCGACGAGTTGCGCGCCGACCTCACCGTCGCCGAGAACATCGCCGACCCCATCCTCAGCCGCGATCGCGGCTTCGACCGCCGCGCCCTCGGCCGCGCCGCCGCGATGCTCATCGACGCCGTCGACCTCGAGCTCGGGCTGGTGAACAAGTTCCCGTTCGAGCTCTCGCGCGGTCAGCGCCAGCGCGTCGCGTTCGCGAAGGCGCTCATCGTCGAGCCGGCCGTGTTCATCGTCGACGAGCCCGCGCAGGGCGTCGACATCATCGCCCGGCCGGCGCTGTTCTCGCTGCTCGACCGGCTCAACCGGGCCCGCGACCTCACGATGATCGTGATCAGCCACGACCTCGCGACGATCGAGCGGCTCACCCGCGACATCCTCGTCGTCGACCGCGGCGTCGTGCTCGCCCAGGGCGACATCGACGAGGTGCTCACCGACCCCGACGACGAGTACCTGCGCCGGCTCCGCGACGCCCGCGAGTTCGCCCGCGCGCCCCTGCCCGGCCTCGTCGACCGCGAGACCATCGCCGCCGCCGAGAAGGTCGCCGGCGGCCTGTTCGTCGACGAGGACCCGGCCGAGGCCGCCCGCGAGGCGCAGGAGGCCGAGCAGCGCCGGCTGCTCGAGGAGCGCCCCGAGTTCGCCCGCTTCCAGCAGCAGGAGCACGGCGACCGCTGACCCGCACCCGCGCGCCCCGCGCATCCGGTGCACGAGATCGAGGAGGAACCCGCATGCCCGCCACCACCCACCGCGCCGTGCTCGCCGAGCCGCCCGCGCTGCTCACCGGCGACGCCCGCCCCGAGCCCGGCCCCATCGCCGTGCTGCCCGTGCGCGAGCGCGAGGAGCCGCAGGCGCAGGTCGTGCGCGACGCCGGCGGCGACGTGCGCCCCCTCGGCGACGACACCCGCGGCATCGTCTACACCTCGTACCGCGACGTCGACACCCTCGTCGAGGCGCTCGAGCGCCATCCGCGCATCCGCTGGGTGCAGCTGCCGTTCGCCGGCATCGACGTCTACGCGAAGCGCCTCGCCCCGCACGCCGAGCGCGGCGTCGTGTTCACCTCGAGCAAGGGCGCCTTCGCGCAGCCGGTCGCCGAGCACGCGCTGATGCTCGCGCTCGCCGCGCTGCGGGTGCTGCCTGTGCGGCTGCGCGCCGACGAGTGGGGCCGGCACGCCGGCCGCTCGCTCTACGGCGCGAACGTCGTGGTGGTCGGCGCGGGCGGCATCGCCATCGAGTTCCTCCGGCTGCTCGAGCCGTTCGGCTGCACGACCACGGTCGTGCGCCGCCGCGCCGGCGAGGTGCCCGGCGCCGACCGCACGCTGACGATCGACCGCCTCGACGAGGCGCTGCCCGAGGCCGACGTGGTGATGCTCGCAGCCGCCGCGACCGACGAGACCCGGCACCTCATCGACGCCGAGCGGCTGCGCGCGATGAAGCCGACCGCCGTGCTCGTGAACATCGCCCGCGGCCCGCTCGTCGACACCGAGGCGCTCGTCGCCGCCCTCGAGGCCGAGGAGATCTTCGGCGCCGGGCTCGACGTCACCGACCCCGAGCCGCTGCCGGCCGGGCATCCGCTGTTCTCGAGCCCCCGGTGCATCATCACGCCGCACTCGGCCGACACCCCCGAGATGACCCGGCCGCTGTCGGCGGCGCGCATCGCCGACAACGTCCGCGGCTTCCTCACCACCGGCGAGTTCACCGGCATCGCCGATCCGCGCGTCGGCTACTGACGCCGGGATGCGCGCGCGGGGGAGCGGCGACACGCCTCCCCGCCCGATTTCGCATCGCGCGGCGGTCGGTGGTACGCTCTCTGAGTTGTCATCCCCGATAGCTCAATGGCAGAGCAGCCGGCTGTTAACCGGCAGGTTGTTGGTTCGAATCCAACTCGGGGAGCTGGAGAACATTGCAATCATGCGGGACTCGCCGAGATAGGGGAGCCCCGCATGAGTGCTCTTCCGGCCCAGGTGACTCGCCCCGGCATGTCCGGAGAGCGTTTTGCTGGTGTTAGCCCGCTCGTTCGAGGGGTTCGGTGAGAGCGTAGTCGAGCTGCTCGAGCTCGACGGGTGTGAGGTCGTCGATCGACCCGTGGGTGCGTTCGGTGTTGAACCACTGGACCCAGGACGCGGTCGCGACCTCGACCTGATCGACGTCCCGCCACGGGCCCTCGTGATGGATGAGCTCGGACTTGTAGAGGCCGATTTGCGACTCCGCGAGTGAATTGTCATACGCATCGCCGACCGACCCGACGGACGGGTCGATGCCCTCGTCCACGAGCCGGTCCGTGAAGGAGATCGACGTGTAGACGCTGCCCGCATCGGTGTGGTGCGTGAGCCCGGCAAACGCGGTGACGCCTTCGCGTCTGCGCGTCCAGAGCGCCATCTCGAGGCAGTCGAGCACCAGCGGTGTAGTCATGCTAGTGGCGGCGCGCCAGCCGAGGATGCGGCGGGAGTGGGCGTCGAACACGAACGCGACGTAGACCCATCCGGACCACGTCCAGACATAGGTGAAGTCAGCGACCCAGAGCTGGTTCGTGCGGAACCGGGCGAAGTGCCGGTCGACGAGGTCAGCTGGTCTGGTCTCCCGCGGGTCCGCATCGACCGGGCGCTTGCGCTTCCCGCGGACCACCCCGGCGATCCTCAACTCGCGCATGAGTCGTTCCACGGTGCAGCGGGCGATGTCGTGCCCGTCGCGACGGAGCCGCAGCCAGAGCTTGCGGGCGCCGAGCACTTTCCTCTGCTTCTGCCAGGTGGTCAGGATGATCGGCTTCCAGCGCTCGTCGGACAGCTCTCGAGCCGAGGGCTCTCGCCCTCGAGCGTCGTAGTAGGTCGATGGGGCGATCTTCACTCCGTGCTGAGTGAGCACGGCGCAGATCGACTCGACACCCCATCTGAGCCCGCCATCGGCGCGGTCGCGGTGCTCGTCGATGAACGCGACTATCGCTTGTGTGGCCGGTCGAGTTCGGCCGCGAAGAAAGCCGAGGCCGCCTTCAAGATCTCGTTCGCGCGCCTCAACTCGGCGTTCTCACGCCGCAACCGCTTGATTTCCACCGCCGCGTCGGTCGTGACACCGGGCCGATCACCGGCGTCGACCTGCTGCCGGCGGATCCACGTGCGGATCGTCTCCGGCGAGCCGATGCCGAGCATCTGCGCGACAGCGGTCATCGCGGCGTACTCGCTCGGGTAGTCAGGGCGCACCTCGGCGACCATACGGACAGCGCGCTCACGAAGCTCGCGCGGGTATTTGCTGGGACGTCCCATGAGACAGATCCTTCCAAGAAATCCTGTCTCCGGACATGCCGGGGGGAGTCAGCTCGCGCGACCCCGAGTTCGCCGTCGAGCGGCTCGTGCGCCGCATCGCCGCCCGCGAGCTGTAGGGTCTCGCCGCTGCTCGGCCGGCTGCCGCCTGGTTGCGGTGAGCCGCGCCCCGGCTCACCGCGCGTCGGTGGGCTTGGGGTCCGGCTGTCGGTGAGCCGCGCCCCGGCTCACCGATGCCCGGCAGAAGCAGGGCTCGGCAGGCGGTGAGCCGGGGCCCCGCTCACCCCAGCGGCCGGCCACGACCATATTGGCTTCGGCTGCCCGCCAGGGTGAGCCGGGGCCCCGCTCACCGGGCGTCGGCGGGTCCGACGTCGGGCAGCCGGTGAGCCGGGACGCCGCTCACCGCGGCCTGGCGGGCTCGCGGCGCGGAAGCCGGTGAGCCGGGGCCCCGCGCACCGCCGCGCGGGCCCGCCA
>JAAYAS010000210.1 GCA_012719255.1 Microbacteriaceae bacterium
GACCGGCCGCTGCGGCTCGCGTCGATCGACGTGGCGCTCGCCGACTTCGTGGCGCAGTGGCATCCGCAGGTCGACGGCATGACCGCGCAGCTGCTGCGCGCCGCGCTCGAGCGGGCGGATGCGGCGGTCGAGGTGCTGCGCGCCGCGAGCCTCGCCGCCGGCACCGCCGCCGAGCGCCGCGACTTCGCGGCGCTGCACGCCCGGCACGGCTTCGAGGTCGCCTGCGAGCTCGCGTTCCGGCTCGGCGACTCGGCGACACACGCGCGGCTCATCGACGACCGCGCGGCCGGCTACGACTGGCGGGCCGCGCGCGGCTGAGGCCGGTCGCGGCGGGCCGGTCGCCGCGGGCCGCTGCCGGCTGAGCACCCGGCCCGGCGGGGGCGGGCGCGGCGCAGCCGGCCGCCGGACGCATCCGCGCCCCGCCGCATCCGGCCCCGCCGCGCCCCCGCGCTACGCCTGCCCGCGCAGGATGAGGCTCCAGTACATCGCCGGCAGGCCGTGGCGCTTCAGCACCCACATGTCGCGCCGCTCCTTCGTGGTGTCGATCACGGGGAACGACGGCTTCGGCCGCATCGTGTAGTCGAACTCGGCGAGCACGGTCTTGCCGCGGGCGGTGGTGAGCGGGCACGAGGCGTAGCCGCCGTAGCTCGCGGTGAGCGGCTCGCCGCGCAGCGAGGCGAGCAGGTTCTTCACGAGCACCGGCGCCTGCTTGCGGATCGCCGCGCCGGTCTTCGAGTTCGGCGTCGAGCCGGCGTCGCCGAGCGCGAACACGTCGGGGTAGCGCACGTGCTGCAGGGTGTGCTTGTCGACGTCGACCCAGCCCTTCGGCTCGTCGGGCACGGCGAGGGGCGTCGCCTTGAGCCAGTCGGGCGCCGACTGGGGCGGCACGACGTGGGCCATGTCGAAGGCGAGCTCCTCGACCTCGCCGCTGACGTTGTCGCGGATCGATGCGGTCTTCGCGGCGCCGTCGATGCCGACGAGGTCGGACTGGAACCGCACCTCGATGCCGTAGCGGGCGACGACCTCGTCGAGGGTCGCCGCGAACTCGGGCACGCCGAACATGCCCGGCGTCGGCAGCACGAGCACGACGCGGATGCGGTCGAGCACGCCCTGCGAGCGCCAGTAGTCGCAGGCGAGGTAGGCGGCCTTCTGCGGCGCGCCGGCGCACTTGATCGGCCCGGAGGGCATGGTGAACAGCGCGGTGCCCGAGGTGGTGCGCTGCACGAGCCGCCAGGTCTTCGGGGCGAGCTCGGGCACGTAGTTCGTCGACACGTCGGGGCCGTCGAGCGCCTCGCGCATGCCGGGCACGTCGTCGATGTCGAGCTGGATGCCGGGGGCGACGACGAGCCGCTCGTACTCGACCTCGATGCCGCTCGCGAGCTCGACGCGGCGGGTCTCCGGGTCGATGCCGACGGCGGCGTCGCGGATCCAGGCGACGCCCTTCGGCATCACGTCGGCCTGCGGGCGCGGCACCTGATCGATCGGGGCGCAGCCGCCGCCGACGAGGGTGAGCAGCGGCTGGTAGCGGTGGGTGCCGCTCGGCTCGATGACGGCGACATCGGTCTCGCCGGCGTTGCGGAGGCGGGCGGCGACGCTGAGGCCGGCGTTGCCGCCGCCGATGATGAGAATGCGGTGGTGGAGGGGCGCGGTCATGAATGGCTCCTATCGACGCTGATAGATGCGGGATGCGGGCGGGTTCGCCCGAGTGCGCCCCATCATGCACCGCTTCCATGAATACACCCTGGGGTATGCCCCCGTCCCGAGGGCCGAGCAGCGGGCGGCGCGCGGCGCCCGTGATCGGTAGCGCGGCCCCGGAAATACGCTCGCCTCGACCGCACCACCCGCCTCGACCGTCGAGGCCCAGCGCAGAGGGGACCCGCCATGGGACTGTTCGACTTCTTCACCGACAAGCTCGCCGACGCCGCCGGCGAGAGGATCCAGGACCTCACGGTCGGCCGGCTCGAGCGCCGCGCCGGGCGCGCCGCCGGTGAGTTGATCGAGCGCGGCGCCCGTCGCGCCGCCGACTCGGTCGCGCAGC
>JAAYAS010000211.1 GCA_012719255.1 Microbacteriaceae bacterium
GCCGAGGTCCTGGATGCCCACGACCAGCCCGGCCTGGAGCAGCTCGAGGCAGGCCTCGATGAGCCGCTTCTCCTCGAAGGGGTCGCCCACCTGGACGCTGGGGCGCTTCTGGGCGTCCTCCTCCTCGTCGCCGAACCCGGCCGAGGCGAGGACGCTCACCCCGCCGATCCCGTCCCGACCGGTGGTGGCTCCCAGGAGGACGGCGAGGTTGCCTTCGCCGGTGGCCTTGGCCAGCACCAAGCGCTCGGTGGGCAGGATGCCGAGGCACAGCACGTTGACCAGCGGGTTGCCCTGGTAGGTCTCGTCGAAGACCGTCTCCCCGCCGACGGTGGGCACGCCCACGGAGTTGCCGTAGCCGGAGATGCCCGACACGACGCCCTCTGCGATCCAGCGGCTCCTTGGGTCGTCCAGCGGACCGAAGCGCAGGGGGTCCATGAGGGCGATCGGGCGTGCGCCCATGGTGAAGATGTCGCGCACGATGCCGCCGACACCGGTCGCGGCGCCCTGGAACGGCTCGATGTAGCTCGGGTGGTTGTGCGACTCGACCTTGAACGTCACCGCCCAGCCGTCGCCCGCGTCGATGACCCCGGCGTTCTCGCCCATGCCGACGAGCAGATCGCGGCGCATCTCGTCCGACACCTTCTCGCCGAACTGTCGCAGGTAGATCTTCGACGACTTGTACGAGCAGTGCTCCGACCACATCACCGAGTACATGGCGAGCTCGCCCGAGGTGGGGCGGCGGCCGAGGAGCTTGCGGATCTCCTGGTACTCGTCCTCCTTGAGGCCGAGCGCCTCCCACGGCTGCTCGACGTCGGGCGTGGCCTTCGCGTTGTCGACGGTGTCGGGAACGTGCTCGATGCTCAACTGCGGCTCCTTGAGAACGGATGCGGACGGCGCGACTGGCCTCGTACGAGTCTAGCCGCGCGCGGGCGGGCGCCGAGCGCGGGAGGCCGCGCCCGACGGCTGAACGCGTCGAAGCCCGTCGCGCCTAGGCTGATGGCATGAAGCACCCGCGCGCCACGATCTCGCTCGCCGCCCTCGTGAGCGCCGTCGTGTGGGCCGCGACCGCGGCGATCGCCCTCCGCAGCGACACCGAGCAGCTGCTCGCCGACGGTCAGCGGCTGGTGATCATCACGGTGTTCCTCTTCCTCATGGGGCTCGCCGGGATGCTCGTCGCCGCGACGCTGTTCGTGCACCACCAGCCGAAGGAGCGCGAGACGCGGGTGCTCGTGATGCTCGGCCTCGCCGTCGGCGCCGCCGCGCTCGGGCCGCTGCTGTTCGCCGACGCGCTCGCCGAGGGCCTCGGCATCGGGATGCACGCCTCGCTCGCCGTGACCGCCGCGCTGCTCGCCTGCGTCGCCGCCGTGCTCGCCCTCGTCGCCTGGCGGATGCCGCCGGTCGATGCGCCCTGAGCCCGCCGCGCCGAGGCCCCTGAGCCTGTCGCCCCGAGCGCCCTGAGCCCGTCGAAGGGCCGGACCCCGCGCCGCCGCACTTCGACAGGCCCAGTGCGCTGGTGGGGGAGTCGCCGGCACCGGTCGCCCCGAGGCCCCTGAGCTTGTCGAAGGGCCGGACCTGGCTTCGACAGGCCCAGTGCGCTGACGGCGGCTACTCGCCCTCGTCGTCGTCCGGGGCGTCGTCGTCGGCGAGGAGCGGGGCGTCGCCGACGTGCCACACGCGGTACCGGTCGACGAGCGCATCCGGCTGCGACGACGAGAACAGCACCACGCCGGGGTACTCCGCGAGCACCTGCCGCAGCCGCGCGAGGCCGTCGGCGTCGAGCTGCGCATCCAGGTCCTCGAGCACGAGCACCGGCGGCGTGCCGAGCAGCGCCCGCGCGAGCTTGAGCTGCGCGATCGCCGACCCCGGCCATGGCGAGCCGTCGTTCTGCAGCTTCGTCGCCAGCCCGTCGGGCGCGGCGTCGAGGCGCTCGCCGAGGCCGGTCCAGCGCAGCACCGCCTCGACCTCCGCATCATCCGCATCCGGGCAGCGGTAGCCGGCGAGGCGCCCCACCGACCCGCGCTCGAGCGGCAGCCGGCCCGACGCGAAGCCGACGAGCCGGCGCCGCTCGCGCCCCGGCGCATCCGAGTAGTCGACGCCGTCGACGAGCACGAGCGGCTGCCGGGCGTCGTCGGGCGCGAAGTCGCCGCTCGCGAGCAGTGCGCGCAGCGCCTGCCGCACCCGATCGGGATGCGGCGAGGCGACGAGCACCCGTTCGCCGGCGTCGGCCCGCAGCTCGGGCACGATCGCCGGGCCGACGCCGCGGCGCTGCACCGACAGCCCCCGATGGCCGGGCACCGCGAGATCGTCGTCGTCGCGCCAGCGGCGCTCGCGGCGGCGCTCGTCGCGGTGCAGCTGCTGCGCCTCGGTGAGCATCGGGGCGAGGATGCGGCGGGCCGCGCGGTAGTTCTGCCGGTACTCGACGACGCGGCCGAGATCGGCGAGCGGCGTCGCCATCACGCCGATGAGCGTCATCGCCGAGGCGACGCCGGCCGCGTCGATCGCGCCGAGGAGGGCGAGCAGCACGACGCCCGCCGTGCCGAGCGTCGCGGCGGTGACGGTGAGGGCGCGGATGAACCCGGTCACCCGGGCGCGCGCGACCGCCGCGTCGACGACCTTGCGCGAGTGCCGGTCGATCGCGTTGAGCTCGCGCTTCGCCGCGCCCGACACCCGCACCGACTCGCCGGCGCGCACCGTGTCGGCGATGTGCGCCGACATCGCGCCGCGGCGGCGCCGCAGCCGGCGGGCGCGCGCGAACGCCGAGCCCGAGAGCACCGGCAGCGCCGCCGCCATCACGACGAGCGGCGCGGCGACCGCGGCCGCCACCGGCGGGTTCGTGAGCGCGAGCACGACGAGGATCGTGCCGATGAGCGGCAGCCCGGTGAGCAGCGGCACGATGCCCTGCGCGATCCAGTTGCGCACCGCGCTGAGGTCGTTCGAGGCGCGCGTGACGATGACGCCGAGCGACTTGTTGCCCTTCGTGCCGAGCAGCGCCGAGGCGACGAGGCGGCGGCGCTGCTCGAACACGTAGTCCTGCCCGAGCGCCTCGGCGACGACCCGCTCGCCCCAGCGGGCGGCGCCGATGCCGAGCACCGC
>JAAYAS010000212.1 GCA_012719255.1 Microbacteriaceae bacterium
GACGTCGCGGATCTGCTCGACCATCGTGCGGAACTCGTCCGGCAGCAGCGACACGGTGTGGTCGTTGCCCTCGAGCTCGCGGTCGACAGTGAAGTGCTTCTCGATGATGCGGGCGCCGCGCGCCACCGCCGCCACCGGCACGTGCCAGCCGCGCTCGTGGCCCGAGTAGCCGACGAGGCAGTCGCCGAGCTCGGCGAGCCGGTCGAGGTAGTTGAGGTTCACGTCCTTGAACGGCGCCGGGTACGTCGACTGGCAGTGGAGCAGCGCGTACGAGCTGCCGAGCCGCTGCAGCAGCTCGACGGTCTCGACGATCTCCTCCTCGCGCGACATGCCGGTCGAGAGCACGAGCGGGATGCCGCGGCCGCCGGCGTCGGCGATGAGGTCGTGGTTGGTGAGGTCGGCCGAGGCGATCTTCATGCCGTCGATGCCGTCGTCGGCGAGCACCTGCGAGCTCGGCAGGTCCCACGGCGTGCACATCACCGCGACGCCCGCCGCGCGCGCGTGCGCGAGCACCGGCAGCAGCTCGTCGGCGCCGAGCGAGAAGCGCGAGAGCAGGTCGAGCGTGTACTGCGCGCCCATGTCCTCACCGGCGGTCTGCGCGCCCGCCTGCCGGTAGAGCGCGTCCATGTCGCGCAGCTGGAACTTCACCGCATCCGCGCCCGCCTCGACCGCGAGGTCGACGAGCCGCCGCGCGAGCTCGGGGTCGCCCTGGTGGTTGTTGCCGATCTCGGCGATCACGAACGTCGGCTCGTCGGGACCGATGCGGTGCTCGCCGATGCGGAGCACGTCGGCGCGGTCGATCGCGACGGCGACGAGCCGGCCGCGGGCGTCGACGAGCGGCAGGTGGCTGATGCCGCGGCTCGACTGGAACTGCGCCGACAGCTCGGCCGCCGGCGCGTCGATGGAGTAGGCGCGCACGTTCGCGTTCGCCGCCGCGCTCACCGGCGCGTCGAGCGGCGCAGTCGGGTCGGCGAGCAGCCAGCGGCGGAAGTCGCCGTCGCTGAGCGAGCCGGTGAGGGCGCCGTGGTGGTCGACGCAGAACACGATGCGCTCGCGGTTCGCGGTGATCTTCTGCAGCGCGGCGAGCACCGGCTCGTCGCCGAAGACGGTGTACGGGGTGAGCGTGCGTTCGATGATCACGGGGCGGGCTCCGGGGTGGGGGCGGATGCGGGGGCTGCGGGGCTGGTCGGCGCGGTGGGCGGGGCGGCGTTGCCGGGCGGCCCGGCCTGGCCGCCGAAGAGCCGCAGCAGCTGCTGCTCGGCGACGGCGAAGTCGGCGGCGGTGTCGATGTCGACGCCCTCGTCGTCGGCCATCACGAAGACGCCGACGCGGCCGCCGATGCGGTTGTGCTCACGCTCGTACACCTCGGTGCGGGTGAGGTAGAGCGACCCGGTCTCGCGGTAGAAGAACTCGTCGTCGCGGAGGTCCTGCCGGCGCGGCCGGTTCGCGGGGTCGTAGTGCGGCGTCGCGTCGTGACGCCAGAGGAAGGGCGTCTGCGGCACGGTGCCGACGAGCGAGTCGACGCCGGTCGCGGCGAACTGCGCGATGGAGCGGTCGAGGGTGCCGGGGAGCCGCACCGGCGACGTCGCCTGCAGCAGCATCACTGCGTCGGGCCGGCGGCCGGCGGCGGTGCGCTCGGCGATCGCGTGCTCGATCACGGGCTCGGTCGGGGTGGTGTCCTCGGCGAGCTCGGCGGGGCGCAGGAACGGCACCCCGGCGCCGGCCGCGCGGGCGATGCGCGCGAGCTCGGGGTCGTCGGTCGACACCACCACGTCCATCCGCGGGCGGGCGGCGAGCGCCTGCTCGATGGTCCACACCACGAGCGGCTTGCCGGCGATGGGCCGCTTGTTCTTGCCGGGCACGCCCTTCGAGCCGCCGCGCACCGGGATCACGCAGAGGATGCGGATCGGATCGGTCATGCGGTGCCTCCCACGAGACGCTCGAGCGCCGCGGCGATCGCGCGCGCGGGCTCGAGCTCGGGCACGGCCGGCGGGGGCGTGGGGCGATCGCGCTCGACGGTGAACTCCCGAAGATCGTACCGCGTCCAGAAATCGCGCACCCATTCGGGCGGATCGACCGCGGTCGCCCAGGCGGGGATGCCCGCGGCGGCCGCCTCGAGCACGCCCGTCGAGAACACCGCCGCCACCGGCCGGCCGAGCTCGGCGAGCGGTCGGCGGTCGGTGTCGATCTCGATGCCCCGTCGCTGCCAGACGCGGTGCTGCAACCGCGAGAGCGCATCGCGCTCGGCGGGATGCGGGCGGTAGCTCGCGCCCGTCGTGGTGCAGAAGGCGCTCGCGGCGGCGGCGGAGCGGCGGCGCGCGAGCTCGGCGCCGTGGAGCTGGCCGAGGAAGACGGGTCGCGCGTGCGGATCGACGGGCGCGACGCCGGCGCGCTCGCGTTCGAGGCGTTCCTGCGTCGCGCGCCACAGCAGCTGCGCACCGACGACCTCGCTCGTCACGTCGTCGCGGCCCGAGCGCCAGAAGTCGGCGTCGGCCTCGCCGAAGGCGAGCAGGTGCGCGCCCTCGGGGAGGGGCGGCGCGAACGGCGTCATCAGCCCGTGCTGGGCGACCGCGAAGCGCGCGCCGAGGCGGCCCGCCCACGAGTGGGCGATCGCGCTCACCGGCAGGAAGTGCCCGGCGGCGAGCATCGCGCGCACCTCGGCGAGGCCGGCGGGCGGGCCGGGCGGCTCGGCGGTGACGTTCGCGCCGGAGGTCGCGCCTGCGCTCGCCGCACCGGTGGCGGCGTCGACCCGGCGCACCCGCCACCGCGGGGCGGTCGCGCCGACGCCGGCATCCGCATCCATCGCCTCAGGCGCCGACGCGGCCGGCACGGGCAGGTGCTCGCGCACATCGCCCGGCGCGAGCACCGCGACCGGCTCGGCGAGGTGCGCGATCGGCGCCGCGTAGGCCCCGACGGCGCTCGGGGTGGTCGCGTCGAGCACGACGAGGATGCGCGGGGCCGCCTCGCCGAGCGTGTGCAGGTGCAGCTCGGGCGGCGCCGGCCGGCGGGTGAGGTCGCGCAGGCGCCGCAGCGCGTGGCGGCCGCGCTGCCAGCGGCGCCAGGCGTCGAGGTCGTGGGGATGGTTCAGCGCCACAGGTCCTCCACGATGGCGAGGCGGTCGACGAAGGTGTGCTCGGCGAGGGTGCGGCGGCGGCCGGCCTCGGCGATGCCGCGGGCCCACTCGGGCTCGGCGATGACCCGCTCGGCGAGGGCGACGAGCTCGTCGTCGTGCTCGAACACGAGCACCTCGCGGCCGGGCTCGTAGTGCTCGGCGACGTCGGGGCGGTCGATGAGCTGCACCGCGCCGACGCCGGGCGCCTCGAAGGTGCGCATCGAGAACCCCTCGTGCGCGTCGCCGTGCACGTTGAGGGTGGCGAGCGAACCGGCCATCACGCCGTAGTACTCCTCGCGGGGCAGGTCGCGGCCGGCGCCGACGCCGGCCGGCGGGGCGTCGCGGCGGCCGGTGCGGAGCACGTCGATGGGGTGGCGCGACCACTCGCGGCCGAACGCCGTCACCGGCACGCCGGCCGCGGCGAGCGCCCCCACCGCCCGCTCGCGCTCGGCGTAGCGGGCGCCGACGAAGGTCACCGCGGGCGTGGGCCGCGGCCGCCAGCGCGCGAGCGAGTCGAAGGCGTTCGCGAGGTGGACGGCGCGCACGCCGGCGGCGCGCAGCTCGGCGACGTCGCTCGGCGAGTAGCTCGCCACCGGGCCGAGCTCGGCGAGCCGCTGCGGCGTGTAGGGCATGCGGTCGAGCTCGTCGTAGAGCCAGAGCGCCCGGGGCGCGCCGCTCGCGTCGAGCGCCTCCCACCAGGCGTCGCCGAGCAGATCGCCCTTCACCACGAGCACCGCCTCGGGCGCGGTCTCGCGGAGCGCGGCGATGGCGCGGTCGGTCTTGCGGCGCCGGGCGACGTCGCCGGCGGCGCCGCCGCGGTGGGCGAGCCGGTTCTCGAGGCGGCGGTGCGGGGCCGTGGCGGCGTCGTAGCGGTGCACGCGCACCTCGTGGCCGCGCCGGGCGAGGGCCGCGGCGATCGCGCGCCAGTAGCCGTGGAAGTCGGGGGTGACGAGCAGGATGCGCCGGCCGCGGGCATCCCCGCGCGACGGCCCGGGCGCGCTCATCGCCCGGCCTCCGCGTCGGCCGGCGGAGCGTCGGCGTCGTGCGCGCCGGTCGCGTGCCCGGTGCCGGGAGCGCCGGTCTCGTGCTCGGTGCTGCCGGGGCGATCGGCGCGCGTCGCGGCCGGCGGGCGGTCGCCGCGGTCGCCGCCCCAGATGAGGTCGAGCTCGAAGCGGGCGGTGGCGAGCGGGTCGACGTCGCGGCCGAGCGCGCGCCGCGGCAGGTTCGCGGCGAGGTTCACGAGCGTCGCCGCGGTGAGCGCGAGCCGCTGCCGCAGCGGACCCTCGTCCCACTTGCGGGCGTAGCGGAGGCGGGCCGCGACGAGCCAGCGGCGCCGCCGCTCGTCGTCGCTCGAGCCGCCGCCGACGTGCTCGACGCGCACGGTGCCGAGGTACACGGCCGGCAGGCCCCGCTCGCGCAGGCGACGCTGGAGGTCGACCTCCTCGACGTACATCCGGTAGCCCTCGTCGATGCCGCCGACCCGCAGCAGCGCCTCGCGGGGGAGGAGCATCGCGGCGCCGGCCACCCAGTCGACGGTGACGACGGCGCCCTCCACCGCGCGCGTGTCGTGGCCGACGGCCTCGTGCAGGCCCGGCAGGTGCCGCCAGCGGGCGAGCGGCGCGAGCCACTCGACGGCGTAGTGGCGGGTGCGGGGGAAGTGCCGGCCCGCCCAGCCCGAGCGGCCGCGCGTCTCCTCGACGTGGGGGCTCACGACCGCGGGCAGCCACGGCCGGGCCTCGCCGACGAAGCGCGCCACGAAGTCGGGCTCGATCGACAGATCGCTGTTGAGCACGAGCAGCAGCTCGCCGCGCGCCGCCTCGGCGCCGGTGTTCACCGCCGCGCCGAAGCCGCCGTTGCGCTCGCGGCGCACCACCCGCACGGGTGCGGCGTCGCCGGTAGCGCCCGGGGCGTCGAAGGGCCGCGGCGAGCGGTCGTCGACGACGACGATCTCGTGGCTCGGCAGCGGATGCCGCTCGGCAGGGCGCTGCGTGCGCAGCTGGGCCACGAGCGCGGCCGCGGGGGCCGGGTCGCCGTAGTGCGGCACGATCACGGTGAGCTCGAGCGGCTCGGCGCCGGTGCGCATCTCAGTCGGCCTTCCGCCGTCGAGCGGCCACGGCGGGCCGCCGGCGCGGGGGTGCGCCGGACCCGGGTCGGCTTCGAACCTGCGCGCAGTCCATCGCGTCAGCCTAGGTCACCCGAATGGCGCGCCGGGGCGAGCAGATCGGCGACCTCGCTCCGCAGCATCTCGGCGAAGCGCGCCTCTGAGAACGTCTCGGCATGGGCGCGGATGCGATCGGCGTCGAACGCGCGCGAGCGCAGCTCGAGCACCGCCGCGCGGATGCCCGGCGCATCGGGGGCGTCGAAGTGCACGCCGGTAACGCCCTCGACCACCGTGTCGAGGTAGCCGCCCGAGCGCAGCGCCGCGACCGGCTTGCCCCAGGCCGCCGCCTCGAGCACCGTGAGGCCGAAGTCCTCGTGCGAGGGGGCGATGAGCCCGTGCGACGCGGCGTAGGCCCAGCGCAGCTCGGCGTCGGAGATGCCCGACACGATGCGGACGTTGTCGCCGCGGCGCCGCTCGAGCTCGTCGCGCATCGGGCCGTCGCCGACGATGAGCAGCCGCTCGCCGGGCAGCTCGGCGAAGGCGTCGATCGCGTGCTGCACGTGCTTGTAGGGCATGAGCCGCGACACGATGAGGAAGAACCCGCGCCCCTCGTCGACCCAGTCGGCCGCCGCGGTGAGCGGGCGCCGCTCGCCGGTGGCGTCGATGCCGTGGGGTGGGAAGCGCAGCGTCGAGTCGCGGTGGTAGACGCGGGCGATCCGCTCGCGCACGACGGTGGAGTTGGCGAGGTAGCGGTCGGCGCGCCGCGCGGCGCGGCGGTCCCAGCGCCGGAGGGCGGGTGCGAGCACGCCGAGCGCGAGCCGCTTCGCCGTCGAGGCCGACTCGCCGAGGTAGTCGTCGGCGAGGTAGAGCCAGCGCGCGGGCGTGTGGCAGTAGACCAGCATCCGGCCGTCGGTGCGGAAGCCGTGCGCCCACCCCGACGAGGAGGCGATCACGACGTCGGCTTCGATGCGCATCCGCCCCGAGGCGGGGGCGAGCAGCGGCAGCGCCCGTCGGTGGTCGCGGCGCAGCGCCCCGATGCGGTTGAGCGGCGAGACGACGATGTCGCGCTGCGCGAACTCGGGGAAGGTGCCCTCGGGGTCGTAGAGGGTGGTGTGGATGCGCGCCTCGGGGAAGGCGCGCGACATCGCGAGCACCACCCGCTCGGCCCCGCCGCGCTGCGTGAGGTAGTCGTGCGCGATCGCGACGACCGGAGCGCGATCGGCGCTCGGGCCGATGCCGAGCTCGTCGAGGAGCGCCGCGACCCGCTCGCGGCCGGCGGCCGGCGAGAAGCGCTGCCGCCAGCGCTCGCGGGCCCGCTGCTGCGCCGCCGCGCGCACGTCGCCGGGTTGCGCGGCGGCCGCGGCGACGGCCTCGGCGAGGGCGGCGGCATCGCCCGGCGGTACGATGCGGCCCGCGTCGCCGACGATCTCCGGGAGCGCGCCGTTGTCGGCGACGACGAGCGGCGCACCGGCGGCGAGCGACTCGGCGGCGACGAGCCCGAAGGGCTCGCCCCACACCGACGGCACCGTCGCGACGTCGACGCGGGCGAAGTAGTCGGCGGGATCGATCCAGCCCGGGCGGTCGACGAGGTGGGCGATCGGGGCGAGCGCCTCCTCGACCCGCGCCCGATCGGCCGCGTCGACGAACCGCGGCTCGCCCGCGAGCAGCAGTCGCCAGCGGCCGGGTTCGGCGGCGTCGAGCCGGGCGATCGCCGCGGCGAGCACGTCGACGCCCTTGTCGGGCGAGGGCCGCCCGAGGAATCCCACGACCCGGGGCGCGTCGGCCTCGGCCGAGCGGGGTTTGGCGGCGGGCAGATCGGCGGTCCAGTTCACGAGGGGCCGGGCTCCCGGCACTCGCGTCGCCATCCACTCCGAGGGCACGAGCACCGCGAGCGCGCCCGCGCGCGCGGCCCTGGCGAGCGCGCGCTGGGCGCGGCCGCGCGGCTCCTGATGCAGGTGCACGATGCGATCGGGCCTCCCCGCCGTCGCCGCGGCCGGCACCAGCCCGTGGCACCAGAGCACCCCGCGTCGGGCGGTGGCGTCCCACCGGCGCAGCGCGCGCATCCATCCGGCTCGATC
>JAAYAS010000019.1 GCA_012719255.1 Microbacteriaceae bacterium
ATCGTGAAGGCGCACCGCGCCGCCGACCGCCCCCTCGCATCGATCTGCCACGCCGCCTGGCTGCTCGTCGAGGCCGACGCCGTGCGCGACGTGCGCATGACCTCGTACCCGTCGCTGAAGACCGACCTGCGCAATGCCGGCGCCGACTGGGTCGACGAGGAGGTCGTCGAGGATGCGGGCATCGTCACGTCGCGCACGCCCGACGACCTGCCCGCGTTCAACGCGAAGCTCGTCGAGGTGTTCGCCGCCGCGAACGAGTAGCGGCCCGACGGCGTGACCCGCCCGACCTCGAGGCTGAACGCGAGCACGTCGGATCGTCGGCGGGATGTGCGCGCCCGCTCGAGGCCGCCGTGCTCGAGCGCGGCGAGCGAGGTTCGGCCCTCCCACACCGGCCGGCCGAAGCGACGCACCCGCACGCGCAGTTCGCCGGCGAGATGCTCGAGGTCGCCGGGGGTGTTGCGGTGCTCGCCCGGCAGCGGCACCGGCAGCACGAACGCGTCGTCGAGCGGCGCGGCGGCGACGACGTCGATGCGCCAGCCGAAACCGCGGCCGCGCAACCGCCACCGCTCGTCGCTCGTCGCCGTGCGCACGGGGCTCGCCAGCGGATCGCCGAGGCGCACGACCCGGCCGTCGGGCAACCGCACGACGAGCCACGTGACCTCGACGCGCAGCGGCCCCGATGCGACGACGCCGCCGGCGAAGGCCACGCACGCCCCGGGCTCGTCGAACCCCTGCGCCTGCCCCCACCACCACGCCTCGGGGAAGCCCTCGCGGCCCCAGTTCTTCTCGGCGTACACCTGCGCGCCGTCGAACCGCCAGGTCTCCCCGCCCGCCGTCGCCGTGCCGGAGGCGCGGCCGCCGAGGAGCCAGGGGTGCCAGTACTGGTTGAGGCCGGGCACGAGCTGGAACACGCTCGAGCCGCCGAGCGCCCGGTGCGGCCACGGTCGCAGTTCGTCGAAGGCGAGGTCGAGGCGGGCGTCCGCCCCGAGGTCGACGCGCAGGCGCTCGCGGTCGCCGACGAACGCCGGGGCCGCGGCCGGGCCGCCGCGCACGCCGAGCCGCGCCGGGTCGGACGCCGAGCCCTCGACCGCGGCCGTGCGCACGACGCCGTTCGGCCACGCCGCGAGGCCGACGGTGGCCCAGGCGCCGCGCGGTCTCCGGTTCGCGCCGCACAGCGCGATGACGACGCGTCCGGATGCGGGGTCGGTGATGCGCCAGAAGCAGCCCTCCATCGCGACGCCCGGATGGGCCCGGGTCGGGTCGCCGAAGGGGAGGTCGGCACCGGTCGATCGATATCGTTGGATGAGCCGCATGCCGGCAGTCGAGCACACGCACCCGGGAGGGGGCTCGGCGGCGGGCCGCGCCTCGAAGGCGGCGCGATCGACGTCGCGCACGTGCGCGAGCGCGGCCCGATCGCGCGCGTCGGTGCCGCATCCGGGATGGGAGTCGCGGGAGGCGCCGGAGCCGGCCGCGCGCCTCAATCCCGTCCGCGGCGCAGCGCCAGCGGCACCGTGAGCAGCGAGACCGCCCCGCCGACGAGCATCGCGGTGCTGAACGACGCGCCCGCGGCGATCGCGCCGATGACCACCGAGCCGAGCGCGGTGCCGACGTCGAAGCCGACGTTCCACATCGTGCTCGCGGCGCCGTAGTGCTGCCGGTCGACCGTCGCGAAGGTGAGCAGCAGCGTCAGGTTCTGCAGCGCGCCGTAGCCGATGCCGACGAGCGTCGCGCCGGCGAGCAGCAGCGGCGCGACGACGGCCGCCGGTTCGCGCACCGACCAGCCGACGAGCGCCATGCCGATCGCGGTGATGAGCACGAGCGGCGCCACGAACGGGCGCGGCCCGCGCCGGTCGGCGGCGATGCCCGCCCACCAGCGGGTGAACGCCGCGGCGAGCGTGAGGCACAGCAGCGCCGCGACGGTGAGCCCGGCGCCTCCGTCGTGCATCTGCGCCGCGAACGTGATGAGCGCGCCGCCCGCGAGCGTCGCGGCGAGCAGCAGGGCCATTGGCGGGAGCATCCGCGCGTAGGGCGCGCGCCTACGGGGCTCGGGCACCCGCTCGGCCATGCGCGAGAGCCGGTAGGCCGGCCACGCCGCGAGCACCGGCAGGAGGCCGACGACGATCATCGGCGCGAAGCCGAACTCCTCGACCACCCACGGCCCCGCCGGCACGAACAGCACCTGCGGCAGGGCGATCGCGAGGCCGTAGAGCCCCACCGCCTGACCGCGCCGCGCCGGTTCGACGAGCTCGGCGACGAGCGCGCTGCCGGTGACGGTGAGGATGCCGAAGCCGAGCCCCCGCAGCGCCGAGACGAGGAGGATCGGCGCGAGGGCGTCGCTCAAGAAGAACCCGGCCGTCGGCAGGCCGAGCAGCAGCATCCCCGCCACGAGCACGGCCGTCCAGCCGAAGCGGCGCAGCAGCGCCGGCACCGCGAGCTGGGTCACCACGGTGCACGCGAGGAGCACCCCGTTGACGAGGCCCGCGCCGAACGCATCCGCCCCGCCGCGCACCGCGAGCAGCGGCGCCACCGGGAGCAGCGCCGCGTAGCCGGCGAAGGCGAGGGCGGTGAGCACGAGGAGCCGCGGCATCCCCGGCGATCGCGCCACCGACGGCGTCATCGCGCCATCCGGATGCGGGCGGGGCGCGGCGGCGGGACGAGAGCGGGCATGCCCGACAGCGTAGGCCGTGCCGGACGTGCGCGCCGCTCGCACCGGCGTCCCAGCCGCGCGGTCGTAGGCTCGCCGCAGGGCGCGAACGCCCCGTCCCGGGCGTCGCCGGTCACGCGAAGGAGCGCAATGGACCTCGAGTTCACCCGCAACACCGACCTCGGCCGCTACGAGGCGCACGGCGACGGCCGGCTCGCGGCGCTCGTCGCCTACGACGTCGAGGGATCCGAGATCGCCGTCCTCCACACCGTCGTGCAGTCGTGGGCCGAGGGGCAGGGCGTCGCCACCCGGCTCGTGCGCCACGTCCTCGACGACGTCCGCGCGCAGGGCGGGTTGCGGGTGCGGCCCGTGTGCACGTTCGTGCAGGGCTTCGTTGAGCGCAACCCCGAGTACGCCGACCTCGTCGACGCGCCCGCCGACGAGGGCTGATCCCGCGGCAGGCCGCCGGCCGGGTCAGGCGCTCCGCTTCGACTTCTTCGCCGCCGGCTTCTTCTCGGCCGCCTTCTTCGCTGCGCCGCTCTTGGCCGCGCCCTTCTTCGACGCGCCCTTCTTCGAGCCCGTCGCCGACCCGCCGCCGCGCTTGCGGTCGAGCGACGCCTTGAGCGCCGCCATGAGGTCGATCACCTCGGCGTCGTCGGCGCCGTCATCGCTCTCGTCGGGGTCGCCGAAGGTCGCGGCGGTGTCGAGGGTGTCGCCGGCCTCGAGCTTCGCGTCGATGAGCTTGCGCAGCTCGATCTGGTAGTCGTCCTCGAAGTCCTCCGGGGTGAAGTCCGACGCGAACTGCTCGACGAGCGCGGCCGAGAGCTTCAGCTCCTGCGCGCTCACCTTCGCCCGCGACCGGGCCCCCTTGAAATCGACCTCGCGCACCTCGTCGGCCCAGAGCAGCCCCTGCAGCACGAGCACCTTGCCGCGCACCCGCAGCGCTCCCAGCCGGGTCTTCTGCCGCAGCGCGAACCGCACGATCGCGGTGCGGTCGGCGTCCTCGAGCGTCTGCCGCAGCAGCAGGTACGACTTCGGCGACTTGCCCTCGGGCTCGAGGTAGTAGCTGCGCTCGAGCATGATCGGGTCGACCTGCTCGCTCGGCACGAACTGCACCACCTCGATCTCGCGGTTCTCGGCCTCGGGCAGCGAGGCGAAGTCGTCGTCGGTGAGCACCACCGTCTTCTCGCCCGAGTCGTAGGCCTTGTCGATGTCGGCGTACTCGACCTTCTCGTCGCAGACCTCGCAGCGGCGCTCGTAGCGGATGCGGCCGCCGTCGCGGTCGTGCACCTGATGGAACGAGATGTCGTGGTCCTCGACGGCCCCGTACGCCTTCACCGGCACGTTCACCAGTCCGAACGTGATCGCACCGCTCCACACCGCTCTCATGGCGCACACCCTACGCACGGCGGCCTATCGATGAGCCTGAATGTTTCGGGGGTTGGCTGTGAACCGGCGCGGCGGCGCGCCGGGCAGGAGGACGAGATGGCGGGCGGACGGGAGCGGTTCGAGGTCGGCGGCCGCGCGCTGCGGGTGACGAATCTCGACAAGGTGCTCTACCCCGAGACCGGCACCACGAAGGCCGACGTCATGCACTACCTCCTGTCGGTCGCCGATGCGCTGCTGCCGCAGCTCGCGGGGCGGCCGATCACCCGCAAGCGGTGGGTCGACGGGGTCGGCACCGCGAAGGCCCCGGGGGAGTCGTTCTTCCGCAAGGCCCTCGAGGACTCGGCGCCCGAGTGGATCGCGACCGGCCGCATCCGCCACCGCGAGCGCGACAACGACTACCCGCTCGCCGCCGAGCCGGCGGTGCTCGCGTGGTTCGCGCAGGTCGCGGCCCTCGAGCTGCACGTGCCGCAGTGGCGCTTCGACGCCGATGGCCGCCCCGGGCATCCCGATCGCCTCGTGCTCGATCTCGACCCGGGCGAGGGCGTCGGGCTCGCCGAGTGCGCGCAGGTGGCGCGCTGGTGCCGCGAGCTGCTCGACGGCATGGGGCTCGAGGCGGTGCCGGTCACCTCCGGCTCGAAGGGCATCCACCTCTACGCGGGCGTCGACGGCGCGCACGACTCGGATGCGATCGCCGAGGTCGCGCGCGAGCTCGCCCGCGGCCTCGAGGCCGACCACCCCGATCTCGTGATCTCGACGATGCGGAAGGCCGACCGCGCGGGCCGGGTGCTCGTCGACTGGAGTCAGAACCGGGCGGCGAAGACGACCGTGAGCCCGTACTCGCTGCGCGGCCGGTCGCGGCCGACCGTCGCCGCGCCGCGCACCTGGGAGGAGCTCGACGACCCCGATCTCGCGCAGCTCGACTACGAGCAGGTGCTCGCGCGCCTCGCCGACGGCCTCGACCCGATCGCCGGACTCGGGGCGCCGGATGCGGCGGGCCCGGCCGACCGGCTCGCGCGCTACCGCTCGATGCGCGATCCGGAGCGCACCGCCGAGCCGGTGCCGGCCGAGGCGCTCGCCCCGCGGGAGCTCGGCCCGGGGGAGCGCCCGTCGTTCGTGATCCAGGAGCACCATGCCCGCAGGCTTCACTGGGACTTCCGCCTCGAGCACTCGGGCGTGCTCGTCTCGTGGGCGGTGCCGAAGGGGCCGCCGCTCGAGCCCGGGGTGAACCGCCTCGCGGTGCAGACCGAGGACCATCCGCTCGAGTACGGCGCCTTCGAGGGCACCATCGCGAAGGGCGAGTACGGCGCCGGCGAGGTGACGATCTGGGATGCGGGCGAGGTCGAGCTCGAGAAGTGGCGCGAGGGCCGCGAGGTGATCGCGGTGCTCCACGGCCGCTCCGACGGCGGGCTGGGCGGTGAGCCGTACCGGTTTGCGCTCATCCGGACGGGCACGCGCGGGGCGAAGGCCACCTGGCTGCTGCACAGGATGGAGCCGGCCGGCGCCGGGAAGAAGTCCGCGAGAACGTCGGCCGCTGCGAGGGGCG
>JAAYAS010000213.1 GCA_012719255.1 Microbacteriaceae bacterium
CAAAACCCGTCATTCGCCCCACTCGGCCCCGGCTCCCCTCGCGGGAGGCCGGGGCCGACAGCGTTTCCGGGCGGGCCGGGTGCGGCGGGGCGGGTCAGAACACCGGACGGCCGCCGGTGACGCCGAGCACCGCGCCCGACACGTACGACGCCTCGAGCGGGCTCGCGAGGAACACGAACGCGCCCGCGCACTCGACCGGCTGGCCGGCGCGGCCGAGCGGCGTGTCGCCGCCGAACTCGGGCAGGTCGTCGCCGGGGCGGGTCGCCGGCTGCAGGGGAGTCCAGATCGGCCCGGGCGCGACGGCGTTCACCCGGATGCCGCGGGGGCCGAGCTCGGCGGCGAGGTTCACGGTGATGTTGTTGATCGCCGCCTTCGTCGCCGCGTAGTCGATGAGCGGCTCGCTCGGGTCGTAGGCCTGGATCGAGCTCACGTTGATGATGCTCGACCCCTCGCCGAGGTGCGGCAGCGCCTGCTGCGTCACCCAGAACAGCGCCGACACGTTGGTGTCGAGGATGCGCCGCAGCTCGTCGGTCGCGACCGACTCGAGGCCGTGCTCGCGCCGCATCCACTGCGCTCCGGCGTTGTTCACGAGCACGTCGAGGCGGCCGAGCTCGGCGGCGGCGCGGTCGACGACGGCGCACGCCGTCGCCTCGTCGGTGAGATCGCCCGGGCAGAGCACGCAGCGGCGCCCCGCCCGCTCGACCTCGGCGCGCACCTCCTCGGCGTCGGGCTGCTCGTCGGGGAGGTAGCCGATCGCGACGTCGCAGCCCTCCTTCGCGAAGGCGATCGCGACGGCGCGGCCGATGCCCGAGTCGCCGCCGGTGATGAGCGCGGCGAGGCCCTCGAGGCGGCCGCGGCCGATCCAGGTCGACTCGCCGTGGTCGGGTCGCGGGGTCATCGGCGCGGTGAGGCCCGGGGCTCCTGCCGCCGCTCGGGGAAGCCGCCGTCGGGGCCCGCGAGCCGGGCGGCCTCGTCGGTGACGGCGCCGGGACCGGCGCGGTCGGCGGACTGCTGATCGTGCTGCATCGATTCCATGCCGACAGCCTGACGGTCGAGCTCGGCAGCCGCCTGCACGGACCGTGGGCATGCGCTGACCGTCGGCCCGCGCGCCTCGGGCTCCGCGGAGGAGGCCTCCGGGATGCATCCGGCCCGCGGTTCTCGCGGTGCGGTTATCGTGTGGGGATGCCGATGGAGATGGACGCCGAGACCTTCGAGCGGCTCGTCGTCGACGAGCTCGACCTGCTGCCCGACGAGATGGTCGACGGCCTCGAGAACCTCGTGTTCGCCGTCGAGGACCGCCCCGACGACGGCTCGCTCGACCTGCTCGGCGTCTACGAGGGCGTCGACCTCGTCGAGCGCGGCAACTACGGCTTCGGCGAGCTGCCCGACCGCATCGTGCTGTTCCGCGAACCGCTGCTCGCCATCTGCGAGACCGAGGACGAGCTGCGCGACGAGATCCACATCACCCTCGTGCACGAGATCGCCCACTTCTACGGGATCGACGATGCGGAGCTTCACCGGCTCGGCTGGGCG
>JAAYAS010000214.1 GCA_012719255.1 Microbacteriaceae bacterium
ACCGGCGAGACGTCGACGCTCACCGACGCCGAGAAGATCCAGCTCGTGCGCACCGCGAAGCAGGTGGCCGGCTCCCGCGCCCGCATCATCTCCGGCGGGCCCTCCAACGAGACCGCGCACGCCATCCAGCTCGCGCAGCAGTCGGCCGAGGCCGGCGCCGATGCGATCATGGCGGTCACGCCCTACTACAACAAGCCCACGCAGGCGGGCCTGCTCACGCACTTCCGCATGGTCGCCGATTCGACCGACCTGCCGATGATCCTCTACGACATCCCCGGTCGCGCCGGGGTGCCGATCGAGTACGAGACGATCCTCCGCCTCGCGAAGCACCCGAACATCCTCGCGGTGAAGGACGCGAAGGGCGACCTCGCCGAGGCCTCGCGGGTGCTCAACCAGACCGACCTCGTGTACTTCTCGGGCGACGACCCGATGGTCCTGCCCTCGCTCGCGATCGGCTACTCGGGCCTCATCGGCGTCACCGCGAACATCGCGCCCGCCCCCTACCGCGCGATGGTCGACGCCGTGAACCGCGGCGACCTCGCCGCAGCCACCGAGCAGCACCGCCTGCTCGAGCCCCTCGCGCGCGCCACCATGACGCACGTGCCGGGCACCGTCTCGACCAAGTACCTCCTGCACGGCCTCGGCCGCATCTCCTCGCCCCGCGTGCGCCTGCCGCTCGTGGGCCCGGAGGAGTGGGAGGCGGCGCTCATCGAGGACGACGTCGCGCTCGTGCGCGACCTCGAGGGCGTCGACTTCACCGACTTCCGCCCCGACCGCAACGCCGCCGCCGGCGGCGCGCTGCCGAAGATCGCGGGCACCACGCGCTGACGCGCATCCGCCGCGGCGAACCGCCACGCGCCACCGCGCGAGGTGCGGCGCCGCACGACCGACAGGCTCCAATGACCCGATCCGGTGCATCCACCGATACCCGACCCATCACGCTCCCGAAGCTCGAGCGCGACGTCCTCCGCATCATCCCGCACGGCGGGCTGGGCGAGGTCGGCCGCAACATGACCTCGTTCGAGATCGACGGCAAGATCCTCATCATCGACTGCGGCGTGCTCTTCCCCGAGTCGACCCAGCCGGGCGTCGATCTCATCCTCCCCGACATCGAGTCGGTGCTCGACCGTCTCGACGACGTCGTCGGCATCTTCCTCACGCACGGCCACGAGGACCACATCGGCGGCGTGCCGTACCTCCTCAAGCGCAAGCCCGACATCCCCCTCATCGGCTCGACGCTCACCCTCGCGCTCGTCGAGGCGAAGCTGCGCGAGCACCGCATCAAGCCGTACACGCTCACCGTCGCCGAGGGCGACGTCGAGCAGTTCGGGCCGTTCACCTGCGAGTTCATCGCGGTGAACCACTCGATCCCCGACTCGCTCGCGGTGCACGTGTCGACGAAGGCGGGCAACTTCATCCACACCGCCGACATCAAGCTCGACCCGACGCCGATGGACGGCCGGCTCACCGACCTGCGCGCCTTCGGCCGGCTCGGCGCCGAGGGCGTCGACCTGTTCCTCTGCGACTCGACGAACGCCGAGGTGCCCGGCCACTCCGGCTCGGAGCGCTCGGTCGGCCCGGCGATCCACGAGGCCGTGCGCACGGCGACCGGCAAGGTGCTCGTCGCGAGCTTCGCCAGCCACGTGCACCGCGTGCAGCACGTCATCGACGCCGCCGTCGCGAACCGCCGCAAGGTGGCGCTCGTGGGCCGCTCGATGACCCGCAACATGGGCATCGCCCGCGACCTCGGCTACCTGCACGCCCCCGACGGCGCGATCATCGACTACAAGAAGGCGCTGCAGCTGCCCGACGACCAGGTCGTGTTCATCTGCACCGGCTCGCAGGGCGAGACGCTCGCGGTGCTCAACCGCATCGCGAACGGCGACCACGCGATCGAGGTGCGCGACGGCGACCGCGTCGTGCTCGCCTCGAGCCTCGTGCCCGGCAACGAGGTGCCGGTGTCGAACATGATCAACAACCTCATGAAGGCCGGCGCCGACGTCGTGCACAAGGGCAACGCCCGCGTGCACGTGTCGGGCCACGGCTTCGCCGACGAGCTGCTCGCCTGCTACAACGTGATCAAGCCCCGGTACGCGATGCCGGTGCACGGCGAGTACCGCCACCTCGTCGCGAACTCGCGCATCGCGCAGCTCGCCGGCGTGCCCGCCGAGAACTGCGTGATCATCGAGAACGGCGGCGTGATCGAGCTCGACCGCGGCGTGCCGACGCAGGTCGGCCAGGTGCCGGTCGGCTACGTCTACGTCGACGGCAAGACCGTCGGCACCGTCACCGAGGACGACCTCAAGGACCGCCGGGTGCTCGCCGAGGAGGGCTTCATCACGGTGTTCGCCGTGGTCGACCCGACCGACGGCGAGATCGTCGCCGGCCCCGAGCTGCACGCCCGCGCCTTCGCGCCCGACGACTCGGTGCTCGAGCCGCTCGTGCCGCAGGTGCGCAAGGCGCTCGAGGACGCCCTCGACGACGGCGTGCGCGACAAGTACCGCCTCTCGCAGGCGGTGCGCCGCATCGTCGGCCGCTGGGCGGGCACGAAGCAGCGCCGCCGGCCGATGATCGTGCCGATCGTCACCTTCTCGAGCGACGACCGCTAGCCGTCGCGAACGGCCTCGAACGGGCGCGGATGCGGCCGGGAGCGATCCCGGGCCACTCCGCGCCCGTTGCCGTCGCGCGTCGGAGGCCGCGGTTACGGTGGAACCCATGACCAGCACCGCGAACAAGCGCTCCGGCGGCGGGGGATCGAAGCGATCCTCCGGCCGTTCGAACGCCACGAAGAAGTCGCAGGCCGACACCAAGGTGCAGTTCACCGACGACGAGCTCGGCCTCGGCGCCCGCGCCTGGAACGGCTTCGCGCACGCCCTCGGCGGCGCCGCCCGCACGCTCGGCCCCGAGCTGCTCGAGAAGGACGAGCGCCGCGACACGCCGCCGACGGTGCTGCTGCTGCTCGCCGTGATCGGCGCCGTCGTCGTGTGGTTCCTCCCCGGCCAGCCGGTCGCCGTCGCGCTCAACGCGTACACCTTCGGCGGCCTGTTCGGCGTCGTCGCCTATGCCATGCCGGTGGTGCTCTCCGGCCTCGCGCTCTGGCTCTACCGCCACCCGTCGAGCGTCGACGACAACGGCCGCATCATGGTGGGCCTCGCGCTCGCGCTGTTCAGCGCCGCGGGCATCAGCCACCTCCACGGCGGCGCGCCGCAGCCCGCGATGGGCATGCCCGCGCTGTCGACCGCCGGTGGCGTGTTCGGCTGGATGGTCGGGGCGCCGCTCGGCTTCCTCATCACGACGATCGGCGCGACCGTGCTGCTCGCGCTCGTGTTCGTGCTGAGCCTGTTCATCATCACGAAGACCCCGCCGCGGCAGCTGCCGCAGCGGGTGATGGCGGGCTGGCACTGGATGTTCGGCGCGCCCCCGGCGGCGCCCGGGCGCGAGGCCGGCGACGCGGATGCGGCGGTCGAGCGCCGCTACGACGACGAGCGGGTGCCGTGGTGGCGCCGCAACGACTCGGGCCGCGAGGAGGACCCCGCCTACGACACGCCGCTCGTCGAGCCCGGCTCGCGCGAGGGCGTCGACGAGCACTCGGTCGCCCCGTCGCCGGGCGGCCGCCCGGCGCGCCGCCGCGGCCGCCGCCGCGACGCCGACGCCACCGAGGTGATCGGCGGCGTGCAGGCGCCGAACGGCGGCGACGACCCGCGCCGGCTGCGCGACGACTCGTCGCTCGACGGCATCGACGACCTCTTCGACGACGCCGACACGCT
>JAAYAS010000215.1 GCA_012719255.1 Microbacteriaceae bacterium
GCCGGCCGCTGCCCCGGCGCCATCGCTGCGCGGCGGCGCGCGCGGCCGCGCGGCGCGGAGCCGCCGCCCGCCGCGGCCTTCGCGGCGGCGGTCGGCTGCGTGGTCACCGGCTCAGCGGTCATAGGTCGTGCTCCTCGAGAAGTAGGCGTTCTGCGCGAGGGTGATCGCGACGAGCACCGCGAACAGGATGATCGCGAGCACCGCCGCGTCGCCGACGTTCGAGTGCGTGATCGCCTGCGCGTAGATGCGGGCCGCGACGAGGTCGGTGGTGCCGCCGGGCCCGCCGTTCGGCGAGAGCGAGTAGACGAGGTCGAACGACTGGAACGCGCCGATGATGCCGGTCACCGCGACGAAGAACATCGTCGGCTTCAGCAGCGGCAGCTTCACCTGCCAGAAGATGCGGCGCTCGCTCGCGCCGTCGATGCGCGCCGCCTCGATCACCGAGTCGGGGATGTTGCCGAGCCCGGCCATGAAGAACAGCGACACGTAGCCGACCTGGCTCCACGCCTGCACGAACGCCACCACCGGCAGCGCGAGCCAGGCGCTCGTGAGCCACGGGATGCGCTCGTCGAGCATCGTGTTGAGCACGCCGTCCCACGAGAAGATCCAGCGCCACACGATGCCGAGCACCACCGGCGCCGAGACCCAGGGCAGCACGAGGATCGTGCGCATCACGGTCGAGCCGGGGAGGTTGCGCACGAGCATCGTCGCGAGCCAGAGGCCGACGGCGATCTGCGCCGGCACCACGAGCGCGACGAACAGCGCGGTGACGCCGATCGAGCGCCACACCGCCGGGCTCGTCAGCGAGCGGGTCCAGTTGTCGAGGGCGACCCACTGCATCGGGCGCAGGATGTCCCACTGCATGAACGAGAGGCCGACGAGCACGACGATCGGCACGAGCAGGAACGCCGCCACGCCGATGAGCATCGGCGCGAGCAGGCCGTACGCCATCGCCGTCTCCCGGCGGCGCAGCCGGCCGCGGTGGGCGTCGCGGCGCTCGGCGCGGGCCGCGCCGGCGCGGCCGGTGCGCTCAGGCGCCGCCGCGCGCATCCCACCACTCCTTGAGCCGGCGCTCGGCCTCCTCCGGTCCGAGCGGCCCCTCGTCGAGCCGCAGTTCGAGCAGGTGCGCGCGGGCCTCGCCGACGACGCGGCCGGGCTTCAGGTCGAGGATGCGCATGATCTCGTCGCCGTCGAGGTCGGGGCGGATCGCGTCGAGCGTCTCCTGCTCGCGCAGCGCCGCGATGCGGGCCTCGAGGTCGTCGATGGCGAACTGCAGCCGGTCGGACTTGCGCCGGTTGCGGGTGGTGATGTCGGCTCGGATGAGCACGAGCAGCTGCTCGAGCTGCGGGCCGGCGTCGCGCGCGAAGCGGCGCACGGCGGCGTCGGTCCAGCCCGCCTGCTCGTAGTTGTAGAGGCGCATGTGCAGCTCGACCAGGCGCGCGGTGCGCTTCACGGTGTCGTTGTCGAAGCGCAGCGCGGTGAGCCGCTTGCGGGTCATCTTCGCGCCGACCCAGTCGTGGCCGTGGAAGGTCACCTGGCCGCCGGGGCCGAACGCGCGGGTGCGGGGCTTGCCGATGTCGTGGAGCAGCGCGCCGAGGCGCAGCTCGACGTCAGGCGACGAGTCGGGCAGTCGGTCGGCCTCGAGGCCGATCGCGTTCTCGAGCACCTTCAGCGAGTGCTCGTAGACGTCCTTGTGCTGGTGGGCGGCGTCGCGCTCGAGCTTGAGGGCGGGCAGCTCGGGCAGCACGTGCTCGGCGAGGCCCGTCTCGACGAGCAGCTCGAGGCCGGCGCGCGGGCGGGGTGTGCGCATGAGCTTCACGAGCTCGTCGCGGATGCGCTCGGCGGAGATGTCGGCGAGCCGGCCGCCGAGCTCGCCGATCGCCTCGAACGCGGCGAGGTCGAGGTGGAAGCCGAGCTGCGAGGTGAAGCGCACGGCCCGGAGCATCCGCAGCGGGTCGTCGCCGAACGAGATCTCGGGCTCGACGGGGGTGCGCAGCACGCCCTCGAGGAGGTCGTCGAAGCCGCCGGTCGGGTCGACGAGCCGCAACTCCGGCAGCGCGAGCGCGAGGGCGTTCACGGTGAAGTCGCGGCGATGGAGGTCGCCCTCGATCGTGTCGCCGAACTCGACGACGGGCTTCCGGCTCACGCCGTCGTAGCTGTCGGCCCGGTAGGTGGTGATCTCGACGGTCTCGCCGCGGACGCGGGCGCCGATGGTGCCGAACTCGCGGCCGATGTCCCAGTGGGTGTCGGCGATCGGCGCGACGATCTCGAGGATGCGGTCGGGCCGGGCGTCGGTGGTGAAGTCGAGGTCGGTGATCGGCGCGCCGAGGAAGGCGTCGCGCACGGGGCCGCCGACGAGCGCGAGCTCGGCGCCGGCGTCGGCGAACGCCGCGGCGAGCGTCGCCACGGGCTCGGTCGCCGCGAGCTGCTCGAGCCGGGTCATCGCGGTCTGCACATGCTGCATCCCGCCATCTTACGAGCGCCGCCCGATACCCCCGTCCCCGCGCGGAATGCCCGGGGCCCGGGCGGGCGCCGCCTAGACTGAACCGCATGTTCGACGCGTGGCGCACCCGCGCGCGGGCGGTCCTCGCCGCGGGGCTGCGCCGTGCCGCCGCGGCGTCGACGGCGATCGCCCTGGGCGGCGCGGCCCTGGTCGGCGCCTCGGCCGCGACCGCCGCCCCCGCCGCGACGGCTCCCGGCGCGCCCGCTGCGCCGCCCGCATCCGGCGCGCTCGGGCCCGCCGCCGGGCAGCTCTTCGACGAGCCCGTCGAGGGCGAGCTCGCGGTCGCCGTGGTGCTCGAGGGCGGCGGCGTCGTCGAGCCCGGCGACGACGTGCTCGGCACGATCGTGATCGCGAACGGCACCGACGACGAGACCGCCGCCGGCACCGTCTCGCTCACGGTGGGCGATGCGCCGCTCGCGGGCCGCGATGCGCTCGACGCCTGGTACCTCGGCGGCACCGGCGCCCACGAGGTGCTCCGAATGTCGGCGCCCGCCCTGCTGCCCGGCGAGAGCCGCGAGCTGCCCTTCTCGGTGCCCGCGAGCGCCCTGCCCTTCGAGGCCGACGCCCCCTTCGGGGCGCGCGGCGCCGCGGTGTCGTGGCGGGCGAACGGCGCGCCGCCGGCGACCGGCCGCGCCTCGCTCGTGTGGAGCGCGCCCGCGAGCGGCGCGCTCGACCTCTCGGTGGTCGTGCCGATCACCGCCCCGATCGACGACCCGGCGCTCCTGCCCTTGTCGCGGCTCGCCGAGCTCACCGCGCCCGAGGGCGGCCTCACCCGGCTGCTCGACGCGGTCGACGGCCGCGGGGTGACGCTCGCGATCGACCCGCGGCTGCTCGTGTCGATCCGCGCGCTCGGCACCGCGGCGCCCGCGAGCTCCGTCGCCTGGCTCGAGCGGCTCGAGTCGCTCGACAATCCCTCGTTCGCGCTCGAGTTCGCGGATGCGAGCCTGGTGCTGCAGGCGCAGGCGGGCCTGGATGCGCCGCTCGAGCCGGCGGAGTTCCGGTTCGTCACCGATGCGCAGGAGTTCGACGAGGCGGGGACGGCGCAGCCCGAGCCCGACGACGCCGCGCCCACCGGCACCGGTCCGAACGGCGACGACCCGGCCGCGAGCGACCCCGCCACCGCCGACCCCGCCACCGCCGACCCCACCACCGGCGAGCCGACCGGCCCCGGCGACGACGGCGACGACCCGGCCGACGACGCCCCCTCGCGCGAGGAGCTGCTCGCGGTCGACGCGAGCCGCGCCGATCTCGTCTGGCCCTCGCCCGGCATCGTCGGCGACGCCGATCTCGAGCGCATCGCCGAGTGGCGCCCCGGCGCCGCGGTGCTGCTCGCCGGCGAGCAGGTGCGCTCGGCGACCGCGCCCTCGGGCGGCGCCGGCCAGAGCTGCGCGCCGCAGCAGCGCATCGGCGGCGCCGCCGTGCTCATCACCGACCCCGCGCTCGACCGCGCCCTCGCCGACGCCGCCACCGCGGTCGGCAGCCTCGGCGCCGACGACGCGCTCGGCCGCGCGGCGGCCCTCGCCGCCGCGACCGCCTCGACCGCGCAGTCGGGATGCGCGCTGATCGCGACGCTGCCGCGCATCCCGCTCGACGACCCGGAGCGGCTCGCCGCGGTGCTCGAGCTCGTCGACGGGCTCGGTCCCGTCGACCTCGCGCCGCTGCCGGCCGCGGCCGACCCGGCCTCGCTGCCGAGCGCGGCGCTCGTGCCGGCCGAGAACGAGCTCGACCGCGCCGAGCGCTTCGCCGAGCTCGTCGAGCTCGAGTCGCAGGGCCTCGAGCTCACCGGCCTCTACGCGAACCCCGAGGGCGCCGACGACGAGCTGCGGGTGCGCCTGCTCGTGCTCGCCTCGGCCTCGTGGATCGATCTCGACGATGCGCCCCGGCAGTGGCGCGCCGCCGCCGACCGCTACGCCGACTTCGCCGTCGGCGCGCGCACCGCGATCCGCGTGGTCTCGGGCAGCGAGATCCAGCTCATCGGCCAGCAGACCGCGCTGCCGGTGTTCATCCACAACGACTCCGACCGCCGCGTGTCGGTGGTGGTGCGGGCGCGGCCGACGACCGGCCACCTCGACATCCCCGAGGCGGTCACCGTCGTCGTCGAGCCGAACTCGAACGTGCGCGCCCAGCTGCCGGCCGAGGCGATCGCGAACGGCCTCACGACGGTGATCGTCACGCTCACGACGCCCGACGGCACGGCGCTGCCGGCCGCCGCGCAGCTGTCGGTGAACATCAACGCGCAGCTCGAGATCGTGCTGCTCGCGATCATCGGCGGCGCCGTGCTCGTGCTGCTCGCCGTCGGCACCGTGCGGATGATCCGCCGCCGCGAGCGCGCCCGCGGGCGGGCCCGCCTCCGGGCCGAGATGGCAGAATCGTCGGCTCCGGACGAGGATGCGGCGGCGCCGGCCGGGTCCGAGCCCGCCGGCGCCGAGCCCGGCGAGCCCGAGCGCGACCCGGCGCCCGCATCCGACCCGACCCCCGCATCCGGAACGACCCACGACCCCCGCACCGACTGAACGAGCACGAACGAGCACCATGTCGTCTTCCCTCGGCCGCACCAGCCTGATCCTCGCCTCCGGCACCCTCGTGTCGCGGGTGCTCGGCTTCGTCAAGGCGATCGTGCTCGCGCAGACGATCGGTCTGGTCGGCTCGTCGTCGGCCGACGCGTTCGCGAACGCGAACTCGCTGCCGACGAGCATCTACGCGCTCATCGCCGGGGGCCTGCTCAACGCCGTGCTCGTGCCGCAGATCGTGCGGGCGACGAAGCGCGACGACGGCGGTCGCGCCTACGTGAACCGGCTCATCACGCTCGCGATCGTGCTGCTCGGCGGCATCTCGCTGCTGCTCACGCTCGGCGCGCCGGTGATCTCGTGGGTCTACGGCATGACGCTGCAGGGCGACCAGCTCGCCCTCGTCATCGCCTTCGCCTACTGGTGCCTGCCGCAGGTGTTCTTCTACGGCCTCTACGCGGTGATCTCCGAGGTGCTGAACTCGCGCAGCGTGTTCGCCCCGTTCGCCTGGGCGCCGGTGCTGAACAACGTCATCGCGATCGGCGGCCTCGTCGCGTTCTCGCTGCTGTTCGGCGCCGACCCGACCGGCGACCGGGCGATCGCCGAGTGGACCCCGCTGATGATCGCCGTGCTCGGCGGCCTCACGACGCTCGGCGTCGTCGCGCAGGCGGGGGTGCTGTTCCTCTTCCTGCCGAAGGCGGGCTTCCCGTACCGTCCCGACTTCCGCTTCCGCGGCACCGGGCTCGGCAAGATCGGCCGGCTCGCGAGCTGGTCGCTCGGGATGCTCGTGCTCACGCAGATCACCGGCTGGATCGAGACCCTCGCCGCGAACGTCGCGTTCGGCCAGGCCGCCTCGCTCGCGGCGCTGCAGAACGCGTGGATGATCTTCATGCTCCCGCACTCGATCATCACGGTGTCGCTGACGACGACGATGTTCACCTCGCTGAGCAAGCGCGCCGCCGAGGGCGACACCGGGTCGGTGGTGCGCGAGTTCTCGCGCGGCGCCCGCACGATCTCGATGTTCATGGTGTTCGCGACGGTGGCGCTGATGGTGATCGCGACGCCGTTCGCGCGCGTGTTCGACACCACGGATGCGGGGCTCGAGGCGCTCGCCGGACTGCTCGCGACGGCGATGGTGAGCCTGCTCGCCTACTCGCTGCTCTACTACGTGCAGCGCGTGTTCTACGCCTTCGAGGACACCCGCGCGGTGTTCCTCCTCTACGCCTGGACGACGCCGTTCCAGCTGCTCGCGATCTGGCTCGTCGCCGCGACCGCGCCGGTCGAGCTGCTCGTGCTCGGCCTCGTCGCGGTGCAGTCGCTGACGAACATCGTGCGGCTGCTCATCCAGCTGCGGGTGCTGCGCGGCCGGCTCGGGCGGTTCGACGGCCGCCGGCTGCTCGCCTCGACCGTCCGCTTCGCGATCGCGGCGGTGCCGACGGCGCTGATCGGCCTCGGCGCGGTGGCGCTGCTCGGCGCGTTCGAGCAGGGCGGATGGGGCCGCTCGGGCATCCTGCCGGCGCTCGTCACCTGCGCCGTCGCCGGCATCGCGATGGTGCTCGTCTACTTCGGCGTCGTCGCCGCGATGCGCGCGCCCGAGCTCGACGCGTACGCGCAGCCGCTGCTGCGGCGCATCGGGCTCGACCGGCCGCGCGGCCGGCACTCGACCGAGACCGCCCGGCACGCCGAGGGCACCGCGAACGCGCAGCGCTTCGCCGACGAGCACGGCTCGCTCGCCGACTCGCGCGAGGTCGACGTGTCGTCGTCGGTGGGCTCGACATCGACGTCGACGCCGATGACCGAGCTCGCCACCGCCGCCACCCAGCACTCGGTCGAGCTGCCGAGCCGCCGCGAGCTGCGCGAGCACCGCGAGCGGCTCGCCGAGCAGCGGGCCGCCGAGCGCCGCCGCGCCTACGAGGCGCAGCGCGAGATCGACGACGAGCCGCTGATCTGACGCGCCGCGCGTCATCGGGGGTCGCGGATGCGGCGCTCGGTCGGATGCGCGTGGAATAGTGTGCCGGGATGCCCGGTTGTTCCCGGGGAAGGCCGGTGCCGAGCCCCGGCTCGAGCCCGTCCGACCATCCCAAGGAGATGCAATGCGCAACGTCGCCATCATCGGTTCCGGCCCCGCCGGCTACACCGCCGCGATCTACGTCGCCCGCGCCGGTCTGCGGCCGGTGCTGTTCACCTCGGCCGTGCAGGTCGGCGGCGAGCTGATGAACACCACCGACGTCGAGAACTTCCCCGGCTTCCCCGAGGGCGTCATGGGCCCTGACCTGATGACGAAGCTGCAGGAGCAGGCCGAGCGCTTCGGCACCGAGCTCGTCTACGACGACGTCGAGTCGGTCGAGCTCGACGGCGAGGTGAAGCGCATCCGCACCTCGTACTCGGGCGAGTACGAGGCCCTCGCGGTGATCATCGCGACCGGCTCGGCGTACCGCCGCCTCGGCCTCGACAGCGAGGACCGGCTCGCTGGCAAGGGCGTGTCGTGGTGCGCGACCTGCGACGGCGCGTTCTTCAAGGAGCAGCGCATCGCGGTCGTCGGCGGCGGCGACTCGGCGATGGAGGAGGCGACGTTCCTCAGCCGCTTCGGCGACCGGGTGACGATCATCAACCGCTCCGAGAACTTCCGCGCCTCGCAGATCACCCTCGACCGCGCCCGCCGCGACCCGAAGATCGACTTCATCACGAACGCGGTCGTCGAGGAGATCCTCGGCGACGACAAGGTGACCGGCCTCCGGCTGCGCGACACCGTCACCGGCGACGAGCGGACGATCGACGTCACCGGCCTGTTCATCGCGATCGGCCACGACCCGCGCACCGACCTCGTCGCCGAGCAGCTCGAGCTCACCTCGACCGGCACCATCGCCGTCGACGGCCGGTCGTCGCGCACCTCGCTGCCGGGCGTGTTCGCCTGCGGCGACGTGGTTGACGACGTGTACCGGCAGGCGATCACCGCCGCCGGCTCGGGCTGCGTCGCGGCGCTCGACGCCGAGGCCTACCTCGCCGGCCTGCCCGCCGAGCTGCGCGAGCGCGCGACCGAGGTCGCCACCGAGGATGCGGCCGAGGACGCGGCCGAGGAGGCCGCCGCCCCCGAGATCGGCCTCGCGCCCGCCGCGCCCGCCGGCGGCATCACGCTGACCCCCACCGCGTTCTCGCTGCCCGGCGCAGCGGGCGCACCCGCTTCCACCCCCGCTTCGACCACCCCCGAGGAGTGATCCGCATGAGCAACGTCACCGACGCCACCACCGCCACCTTCGACGCCGAGGTGCTGCAGGCCGACGGCCCCGTCATCGTCGACTTCTGGGCCCCCTGGTGCGGCCCCTGCCGCCAGGTGTCGCCCGTGCTCGACGCCATCGCCGCCGACCACCCGAACGTCAAGGTCGTGAAGGTGAACATCGACGACGAGTTCGACCTCGCGACCCGCTACGCGGTGACGAGCATCCCGGCGATCAAGCTGTTCCGCGACGGCGAGATCAAGGCCGAGGTCGTCGGCGCCCGCCCGCGCGGCGCCCTCGAGAAGGACTTCGAGGGCCTCCTCGACTAGCGCGGCCGCCCGGGACGCCGATCAGCGTCCCGGGCGTACACTGGCCTTTCGTCTGAGCAGAGTAAGGACGCCAGTGTCAGCGCACGAACCCACCGAAACTCACCGGGGCCGCACCCTCGACCCCTGGTACTCGAGCTACGCCACCCGCACGAAGGGCCTCACCGTCAGCGAGGTGCGCGCACTGTTCGCGGTCGCCTCCCGGCCCGAGGTCGTGTCGCTCGCCGGCGGCTCGCCGTTCGTCGAGGCCCTGCCGGCCGAACTCATCCGCCAGGCGTTCGACCGCATGATGCTCGAGCACGGGCCCGAGGCGCTGCAGTACGGCGGCGGCCAGGGCATCCCGCAGCTGCGCGAGAAGATCCTCGAGCTCGTCGCCATCGAGGGCGTCACCGGCGTCTCGCCCGACGACATCGTCACCACCACCGGTTCGCAGCACGCCCTCGACCTCGTCACGAAGCTCTTCATCGATCCGGGCGACGTCATCCTCTGCGAGTCGCCGAGCTACGTCGGCGCGCTCGGCACGTTCAAGTCGTACGAGGCCGCGATCGACCACATCGAGATGGACGACGAGGGCCTCGACCCCCGCGCCCTCGAGCGCGCCATCCGCGAGCACCGCGCCGCCGGCCGCACCGTGAAGTTCCTCTACACGATCCCGAACTTCAACAACCCCACCGGCGTGACGATGTCGGCCGAGCGCCGCCGCGAGATCCTCGAAATCTGCGTGCGCGAACACGTGCTCATCCTCGAGGACAACCCCTACGGCCTCCTCTACTTCGACGAGCCGGCCCCCGACTCGATCCGCGCGATGGACGCCGAGCACGTCGTCTACCTCGGCTCGTTCTCGAAGATCCTCTCGCCCGGCGTGCGCGTCGGCTTCGTGATCGCGCCGCACGCGATCCGCGAGAAGCTCATCCTCGCGGTCGAGTCGTCGATCCTCTCGCCGTCGACGTTCAACCAGTGGCTCGTCACCGAGTACCTCTCGGCGAGCGACTGGCGAGCGCAGATCGACACCTACCGCGGCATCTACGCCGAGCGCTGCACGACGATGATGGACGCCCTCGACGAGCACCTGCCGCAGCTGTCGTGGACCCGGCCGAACGGCGGGTTCTTCACCTGGGTGCAGCTGCCCGACTCGCTCGACTCGAAGCAGATGCTGCCGCGCGCGACGAGCGAGCTCGTCGCCTACACCCCGGGCACCGGCTTCTACGCCGACGGCCGAGGCCGCAACGAGATGCGCCTGTCGTTCTGCCTGCCGACGCCCGAGCGCATCCGCCTCGGCGTGCGCCGCCTCGCGAACGTGATCAACGGCGAGCTCGAGCTCATCGAGACGTTCGGCGGCGCCGTCGCCGGCGGCCCCTCGGCCCGCCGCGGCACCGAGCAGGCCCCCTCCGACCTCGTCTGACCCCGTCCCGCCACCGCCCCTCGCGCCACGCATCCAGAAGGAGCCCCAATGTCCATCGAAGGCCGCCACGTCGTCATCCTCTCGGGCGGGATCTCGCACGAGCGCGATGTCTCGCTGCGGTCGGGCCGACGGGTCGCGGATGCGCTGCTGCGCGCCGGTGCCGAGGTCACGATCCGCGAACCCGATCAGTCGCTGCTGCCCTGGCTCGCCGACGCCGAGTACGACGTCGTCTGGCCGGTGCTGCACGGCGCCTCGGGCGAGAACGGCGCGCTCTACTCGCTGCTGCGCGCCGCGGGCATCCCGTGGGTCGGCTCGCGGCCGACCGCCGCTCGCCTCGCCTGGAGCAAGGCGACGTCGAAGGCGCTCGCGAAGCGCGCCGGCATCGCCACGCCGCAGTCGATCGTGCTCCCGAAGGAGACGTTCCGCGAGCTCGGCTCCGAGAGCGTCATCCGCGCGCTCGCCCAGGGCATCGACTTCCCCGCGGTGGTGAAGCCGAACGAGGGCGGCTCGGCGCAGGGCGTCACCTTCGTCGACGACATCGCCGAGTTCTCGCGCGCGCTCGTCACGGCGTTCACCTACGACGACGAGGTGCTCATCGAGAAGAAGATCATCGGCACCGAGGTGATGGTCGGCGTGCTCGACCTCGGCGAGGGCCCGTTCGCGGTGCCGGCCGTCGAGGTCGAGCCGAAGGCGGGCGTGTTCGACTACGCGGCCCGCTACAACGCCGGCGAGACGACGTACTACGCGCCGGCGCGGCTCGAGCCCGAGCTCGCCGAGCGGGTGCAGTCGATCGCGCTCGCCGCGTTCGAGGCGATCGGGCTGTCGGACATGGCCCGCATCGACTTCATCATCGACGAGGCCGGCGAGCCGTGGTTCATCGAGGCCGACCCGATCCCCGGCCTCACCGAGACCTCGCTGCTGCCGCTCGGCATCGAGGCGGCGGGGATGGAGCTCGCCGACGTGTACGCGAAGCTCGCCGAGATCGCCTCGGCCCGCCGCGCCCCCGGCCCCGAGGTCATCGCCGAGCCCTGAGCCGCCCGGCCGCTCCGCACCCGTCGCTGCTCAGCGCCCTGAGCCTGTCGAAGGGGCGAGCGGGGGCTTCGACAGGCTCAGCCGCCTCGGTCGGCTCAGCCCGCGGGATTCTCCTCGCTCTCCTCGCCGAGCTCGGCGAGGATGCGACGCAGATCGGCGACCGAGGCGAAGTCGATCGTGATCTGCCCCTTCGTCTTGCGCAGCGTCACCTTGACTCGGGTGTTGAGGCGGTCGCCGAGCTGCTCGCCGACCTCGCCGAGGTAACCGGCGAGGGTGTCGCCGGCCGGCGCCTCGCCGCTCGGGGCGGGACGGTTCACTCGATTCGCGGTGCGGCTCGCCGCCGCCTCGGCCTCACGCACCGAGAGCTCCTCGTTGATGATCTTGTCGGCGAGCTGCGTCATGCCGGCCGGCTCGCCAACCGAGAGGATCGCCCGCGCGTGACCGGCGCTGAGCACACCGGCCGCCACCTTGCGCTGCACGTCGACGGGAAGGTTGAGCAGGCGCAGCGTGTTCGAGATGCGCGGCCGCGATCGCCCGATCCGCTCGGCGAGCTGCTCCTGCGTGCAGCCGAAGTCGTCGAGCAGCTGCCGGTAGGCCGACGCCTCCTCGAGCGGGTTGAGGTCGGCGCGGTGGAGGTTCTCGAGGAGGGCATCGCGGAGCATGTCCTCGTCGTCGGTGTCTCGGACGATCGCGGGGATCTCCTCGCGGCCCGATGCCTTCGTCGCCCGCAGTCGGCGCTCACCCATGATCAGCTCGAAGTCGCCCTCGGACCTCCGCGGGTCGTCGTCGGCGAGCGGGCGGACGACGATCGGCTGGAGCACGCCGAACTCGCGCACCGAGACGATGAGCTCGTCGAGCGCCTCCTGGTCGAACTCGTGGCGCGGCTGCCGGAGGTTCGGCACGATCCGCCGGGGGTCGAGCACGCGCAGCGCGGCGCCGGGCACGGGCACGAGGTCGTCGTCGACCTCCGCCTCGTCAGGGGCAGCCCGATTCGCCTCCAGAGCATCGTCGCGCCTCGATGCATCGAGTTGCGTCGTTGCATGCTTGGCCTCATTCTCGGGAACCGAGACGGTGCGCGCGTCTTCAGACTGATCAGGAGTTTCAGTCTTCTTGCCGGCCGTTGCGGCCGCGTCCGCGGGCCGCCGTCCGCTCGGGGCGGATCCGTCGAAGAAGACGTCGATCGCTCGATCGTCCTGCGTCGGTGCATTGGGGATGAGGGCGCTGAGCCCCCGGCCGAGTCCGGCACGCTTCTTGGTCGCCACGGCTACTCCTCTCCTCGCTTCGCGATCTCCATCGCGGCTTCCTTGTACGCGACCGCGCCGATGCCCTCGGGGTCGTACGAGAGCACGGTCTTGCCGTAGCTGGGGGCCTCCGAGATCCGCACCGAGCGGGGAATGACCGCATCGAGCGTCTGCTCCGGGAAGTGCCCGACCACTTCGGCGCGCACCTCGCGAGCGAGGTTGGTGCGCTTGTCGAACATTGTGAGCAGGATCGTCGAGACCTCGAGGCGCGGGTTGAGGTGCTGGCGCATCTGCTGCACGGTGTCGAGCAGCTGACTCAATCCCTCGAGCGCGTAGTACTCGCACTGGATGGGGATGAGCACCTCATCGGCGGCGGCGAACGCATTGATCGTGAGCAGGCCGAGCGACGGCGGGCAGTCGATGAAGACGTAGTCGTAGCGGTCGCCGGCCGCCTCCTCAGCGGCCAGATAGTCTCGAATGGATGTTCGCAGCCGGTACTCTCGCGACTCCATGTTCACGAGCTCGATCTCCGCGCCGGCCAGGTCGAGCGTCGCCGGACAGCACCAGAGCGTCGGGAAGTCGGGGCTCTGCTGGATGAGCTCACCGAGCGGCACGGATTCGATGAGCGCCTCGTACGTGCCGGCGATGTCGCCGCGATGATCGATGCTGAGCGCGGTCGACGCGTTGCCCTGCGGGTCGAGGTCGATCACCAGCACGCGCTGCCCGAGCACGGCGAGTGCGGCGGCGAGATTCACTGAGGTGGTCGTCTTGCCGACGCCGCCCTTCTGATTCGACACCGTGAGGATGCGCGTGCGCGTCGGCCTCGGGGCGCTCTGTGTCTTGAGCTTCTTCTTCTTCGCGTTGAGCTCGGTGAGCTGCCGCGCGATCGGCGAGTCGAACAGGTCGCTCATCGGAGTTGCAGTCCCTTCATGCACTGCTGCGTACCGCGTCGCGGTGTCGTGCGGTCGTTCGTGGTGTGGTTCTCTGCTGCCTGCGCTGGGCGCCCGGAGTCGTCGTGTTTCACGTGAAACATCACCCGATCACGGCACGGACGACACGCGTCGGTTCGGTATCGAGGTCGGTGCCGACCTCTTCGACGCGCACGTCTTCGAGGTGGTATCGCCGGATCATCTTCGCGGCCTTCTGGATCTCGGCCTCGGCGCTGCGCCCCTTGAGGAGCACGAGCTCGCCGCCGTAGCGAAGCAGCGGGGCAGTCCATGGGATCAGTTTCGACAGCGCAGCGACCGCCCGCGCCGTCACCTGGTCGAAGGAGTGGTCCTCGGCGATCTCCTCGGCGCGAGCGCGCATCACGGTGACGTTGTCGAGTCCGAGCTCCTCGATCTGCTCGCGGAGCCAGTCCGACCGTCGCTCCATCGGCTCGATCAACGTGAAACGAACATCCGGACGAGCGATCGCCAGTGGAATGCCGGGAAGGCCAGCACCCGAGCCGACATCCGCGACATTGCCCTCGAGCAAGGGCGCGATCAGCGCGGAATTGATGATGTGCCGGGTCCAGAGCCGGGGGTACTCCTGAGGGCCGAGAAGTCCGAGCAGCTCGCCGTCGCGCGCGAGGGCGTCGGCGTACTGCTGCGCGAGCTCCACACGGGGCCCGAAGAGGTCGCCGGCGACTGCTGGCCGCGGTTCGATCGCCGACGAATCCGTCGTCACCGGCGCCGCGTTGTTCTCGTGATCGACCGTCATCAACTGCCTTTCCTCAACGGGACTGCTCATTGTTTCACGTGGAACAGGTCTGCGGGTGGGTGCGCACGGAGGGTCCCGGGTTCGCCGCGCCGATTCCACAGGCCTGTGGATGGATTCGGTGGAAGAACCCGCGCTCCGCTTGATTGCAACGACTTTCCACCTCTCGGCATCATCCACAGTTTCGGGCTCATGTGGATAACTCGAGCGCCACGCAGTCCGCAACGCGCATTCGTCGATCGGCGAAAGCCCGGACGGCGATCCGTTCCACGTGAAACGACCACCTCCTGCGAGGCGACGCAACGACGCGACGAGCGAGGACTTCCTGCGTTCGGTGCAAGCACTCGCCGTTTCACGTGAAACCACAAGCGGCTTGGTGCGCCACCGCCCGATCTGCGGAGGATCTGCCGAGTCGGTAGCCGTGCAGGCATGTTTCACGTGAAGCATCGCGGACCAACGCTACTGGTCCAATCCCACGCACTCCATTCACTTGCTTCGGCGACGCATCCCGATAAGTACCGGAACTCCGGCCCGACGCGGTCCCAGTCCCGTGGACCATTCCGTCACGACCCCCGAAGGCCGATCCGCCAGCAGCCCTGATGCCGATGCGAACCTGATGCTGATGCGACCAAGGCCTGCTCGAACAGACAGCACCGACAGGCGGCGCGTCACGATGCGGGGGCCGCGAACTCGACGGCGCACTCGCGTCCTCAAGAAGGAGGCGC
>JAAYAS010000216.1 GCA_012719255.1 Microbacteriaceae bacterium
GCCCGGCGGCGGTGATCCGCACGAACTTGCCCTTGGCGCGCAGCTCCTCGATGGTGCGCGCACCGACGTAGAACATCGACTGGCGCAGGCCGCCGGCGAGCTGGTAGAGCACCGTGCCGACCGGTCCGCGGTAGGGCACCTTGCCCTCGATGCCCTCGGCGATGAGCTGCTCGTCACTGGGCACATCGGCCTGGAAGTAGCGGTCGCGCGAGTACGAGGTCTTCTTGCCGCGGGTCTGCAGCGCGCCGAGCGAGCCCATGCCGCGGTACTGCTTGAACTGCTTGCCGTTGATGAAGATGAGGTCGCCCGGCGCCTCGTCGGTGCCCGCGAGCAGCGAGCCGAGCATCACCGAGCTCGCGCCGGCGACGAGCGCCTTCGCGATGTCGCCCGAGAACTGCAGGCCGCCGTCGGCGATGATCGGCACGCCGGTGCCGCGCGCCGCCTTCGACGCCTCGTGGATCGCGGTGATCTGCGGCACGCCGACGCCGGCGACGACGCGGGTGGTGCAGATCGAGCCCGGGCCGACGCCGACCTTCACGGCGTCGGCGCCCGCCTCGATGAGCGCCGCGGCGCCCTCGCGGGTGGCGATGTTGCCGCCGACGACGTCGATGTCGGCGAACGCCGGGTCGCCCTTGAGTCGGCGGATCATGTCCATCTCGCCGCGCGACTGGCCGTTCGCGGTGTCGACGACGAGCACGTCGACGCCCGCGTCGCGCAGCTCGCCGGCGCGCTCGAAGGCGTCGCCGAAGAAGCCGATCGCGGCGCCGACGAGCAGGCGACCCTGGCCGTCCTTCGAGGCGTTCGGGTACTTGTCGCGCTTGTCGAAGTCCTTCACCGTGATGAGGCCCTGCAGACGGCCCTCGTCGTCGACGAGCGGCAGCTTCTCGATGCGGTGCTTGCCGAGCAGGCGGAACGCCTCCTCGCCGGAGATGCCGACCTTGCCGGTGATCAGCGGCGCCGAGGTCATCACCTCGTGCACCTTCGTGGTGCGCATCTCGCTCTCGGGCACGAAGCGCATGTCGCGGTTCGAGATGATGCCGACGAGCCTGCCGGTGTCCTCCTCGACCACGGGCAGTCCCGAGATGCGGTACTGGCCGCAGATCGCGTCGACCTCGGCGACCGTCATGCCGGGGGTGGCGGTGACCGGGTTCGTCACCATGCCCGACTCCGAGCGCTTCACGCGGTCGACCATCTCGGCCTGGTCCTCGATCGACACGTTGCGGTGCAGGATGCCGAGGCCGCCCTGGCGGGCCATCGCGATCGCCATCCGCGACTCGGTGACGGTGTCCATGGCGGCCGAGATGAGCGGCACCTTCACCTGGATGCGGCGGGTGAGCTGCGTGGTCGTGTCGACCTCGCTCGGGATGACGTCGGTCTCCTCGGGCAGCAGCAGGACGTCGTCGTAGGTGAGTCCGGTGAAGGCGAAGGGGTCGTGCTCGGTCATGGCTGACGCGGCTCCTTTTCCGAGAGCGGGGGTGAGGTGGGATGCGCGGGGCGTTGTCGGCGACAACGTCGCGGCGGTCGGGTCGATTCCCGTGCCCGTGCGGCGGCGCGGGCCGCGCGCGCATCGCCCGCGGCCGCGTTCATCGGCGAAGGTACGGCGGAACCCTCAGCTTACGCCCTGCGCGGCCGCATCCGCCGCTCGCTGCGGACGAGGTCGACGCTGAAGATCACCAGCGCCGTCCACACGAGGCCGAAGCCGAGCCACCGCTCGAGCGGCATCTCCTCGCCGAACAGGGTGATGCCGACGACGAAGTGGATCGTCGGCGCGAGGTACTGGAACGAGGCGAGCTCGACGAGCTTCAGGTGCCGCGACGCCGAGGCGAACAGCACGAGCGGCGCCGTGGTGATCGCGCCGGAGAGCGCGAGCAGCAGGCTGTGGCCGGGCCCCGCCGAGCCCATCGACAGGCCCGGCCCGCCCGCGAGCACGGCGAGCAGCACCGCCGCGATCGGCAGCACCGTGAGCGTCTCGACGGTGAACCCGGCGACCGGGTCGACGGTCGCGCCGACCTGCTTCTTCACGAGCCCGTAGACCCCGAAGGTCACCGCGATCGCGAGCGCGAGCCAGGGCGCGGTGCCGTAGCCGACGACGAGCACGACCACCGCGGCGGTCGCGAAGCCGACCGCGAGCCACTGCAGGGGCCGCAGCCGCTCCCGCAGCACGAGCATCCCGAGCACCATCGACACGAGCGGATTGAGGTAGTAGCCGAGCGCGCCTTCGAGCGGCCGGCCGGTCTCGACCGACCAGACGTAGAGCAGCCAGTTCGAGAGCACGAACAGGCCGGTGACGCCGAGCACGATCACCGCGCGCGGGCGGCGCACGAGCTCGACGAAGCGACGCCACTGCCGCAGCGCCGTGAGCAGCGCCGCGCAGATGAGCACCGAGAACACGACCCGCCAGCCGATGATCTCGAGCGTGCCGGTGTCCTGCACGAACCAGAGGTAGACGGGCAGCACGCCCCACAGCGAGTACGCGATGAGGGCCTGCGCGACGCCGGCGGCGCGGTGATCGCGCGGGGTGGTGGGCATGGTCGCATCCTAGGCCCGCTCGGCGGCGCGCCTCCCCGGGCGGCGACGGGCGCGCATCCGGAAACGGAGCGCGGGGCGGGACCGGTGCTCCGGTCCCGCCCCGCGGGTTCGCAGTGCGCGGCTCGACTAGACGAGCTTCGCGAGCACGTCGCGCGCCGAGAGGATGAGGTACTCCTCGCCGGCGTACTTGACCTCGGTGCCGCCGTACTTGCTGTAGATCACCTTGTCGCC
>JAAYAS010000217.1 GCA_012719255.1 Microbacteriaceae bacterium
AAGGGGCCGCCGTGCACGAACGCCGGGCTGTTCTCGAGCGTCTGCACGAGGTTCGGCTGCAGCGCAGCCTTGAGCAGCGCCGTCATCGCCCCGGCTACGCCGAGCTGCGCGGCGGTGATGCGCTCGCGGCCGAAGCTCTCGCCGACGACGATGCGGCCGAGCCGCCCCTCGAGGTCGTCGAGGTCGGAGGCCATGCAGAGGATCGCCATCACCTCGCTCGCCGCGGTGATGTCGAACCCGGTCTCGCGGGGGTGGCCGTTCTTCGTGCCGCCGAGGCCGACGACGACGTCGCGGAGGGCGCGGTCGTTCGCATCCATCACGCGGCGCCAGGTGACGCGGCGCGGGTCGATGCGCAGCGGATTGCCCCAGTGGAGGTGGTTGTCGATCATCGCGGCGAGCAGGTTGTGGGCGCTCGTCACCGCGTGGAAGTCGCCGGTGAAGTGCAGGTTGATGTCCTCCATCGGCACCACCTGCGCCCTGCCGCCGCCGGCGGCGCCGCCCTTCATGCCGAAGTTCGGCCCGAGGCTCGCCTCGCGGATGCAGACGGTCGCCCGCGTGCCGATGCGGTTGAGCGCGTCGGTGAGGCCGACCGTCGTCGTGGTCTTGCCCTCGCCGGGCGGGGTCGGGCTCGTGGCGGTGACGAGGATGAGCTTGCCCGCCGGACGCGCCGCGACGCCGGCGAGCGCGGCGTGCGTGACCTTCGCCTTGTCGTGGCCGTACGGGAGGAGCTCGTCGGGCGCGAGGCCGAGCTTCGCGCCGACCTCCATGATCGGCAGGAGGTGCGCTTCGCGGGCGATCTCGATGTCGGTCTGCATGGGCGATGGCCGTCCTCTCGGGGATCCGCGACTGCCGGTGGCGACGCGCTCGGGATGAGCGGGGCGCGCCCAATCCCGTCCGCGGGCGCGGCCGCGCCGGATCCGCTGCCGCGCCGTTGCGGGTGCCGCCGTCCAGCGGGAGGCGGCATCGGGATCAGCGTAGTGGACCGCCGCTCGGGGCCCGGCGGCGACGCCCGTGCTCGAGGTCCTCGAAGGGCGGCTCGGGCCGGGTGCCAATCAGTGGCGGATCGGCGGCGAGTCGTGGTTCGCGCCCCTGCACCAGGCGGCCTGGCTCGGCGCCCCGTTCGCCGTCGTCGAGCGGCTCGTCGCGCTCGGCGGGTGGCGGTCGCTGCGGACCGCCGACGGCGAGCGCCCGATCGACATCGCGCGGCGGCGCGGCCATGCGCATCTGCAGGACGCGCTCGCGGTGCGCGCGCCCGGTGAGGACGAGCGGCGCCGATTCGCGGCGTGGGACGGGCATCTTGCCGAGCTCATCGCGGCGCGCACCCGGGCGCTCGGGCCGGTGGAGTTCCGGCCGGTGGCGACCGAGGTGATCGCCGTGGATCGGCTCGACGAGCTGTGGTTCGGCTACCCCGGCATGTACGGCGGGTTCTCGATGTCGATCCACTTGGGGCGGTTGCACGTGGAGAGCTGGTGCCGGGTGGCCGGCGGATCCGGCCAGGCGCACATCATCACGGAGGGCGGTTGCGTGCTCGTCGAGGAGGGCTTCGTCTGAGCGCTCGTGCACGGCGGATCCCACCGGGGCGCCGCTGTGCCCGCGGGGGCGCCGTATTCCGATACGCTTCGAAGCGACGGGCGGTCCCGCCGGCGCGACGACGCGTCTCGAGCGGCCGCCCTCGCTCGAGAGAAGGAGCCCCGGGATGAGGAAAGCGTCGATCGGGATCCTCTCGGTGCTGGTGGTCGCGCTCGCGGGAGTCGTCGTGTGGCTCGGCGTGCCCCGGTGGTCGTTGCCGGCGCTTCCCGACGTGACCGAGGTCGTCGTGATCGAGACCGAGTCGAGCAGCGTGCAGATCATCGAGGCCGTGCGCCGCACCGAGGAGATCGCCCTCGTGAGCCTCGCGATCCAGGGCATCGACGAGCGCAGCGAGCACTCGACGATCCTCGGGGTGCGGGTGCCCGGCAGCGAGCGGGCGCTCTACCTGCAGTACAGCTTCACGGCGAAGCTCGGCATCGACGGCGGCGAGGTCGAGATCGAGGAGCTCGACGAGGGGTCGTACCGCATCTCGATCCCGGAGTTCGTGTTCATCGGGCACGACGACATCGAGTTCAAGCTCGCGACCGAGCAGAACGGCGTGCTGAGCTTCGTCACGCCCGAGATCGACGTGCTCGACATGACCAACCGCATCCTCGACGATTCGGCGCAGCAGGCCCATCTCGACGACAACGCCGTGCTGCTGCGCGAGCAGGTGGAGGCGTTCTACCGCGGCATCGTCGCGGCGATCGACCCCGAGGCCGAGGTGGAGTTCGCGTACGCGACCGACCGCTGAGCGCGGTCGGCGGGGTCACTCGGCGGACGGGTCGGCGGGAGCGCCGCGTCCCGGCTCGTGCGCACCGCCGTCCTCCGGCTCGGGCTCCTCGGCGCGCGTCCGGCGGAGCCGGTCGGCGACGGTCGATGCCGCGCCGGACGCGGCGGCGCCGATCGTCGCGAGCGACCGCGACGCCGCTCTCGCGGTGGCGGCGGCTCCGGCCCCGGCGGTCCGGGTCACGGCCTCGCGCGCGTCCGCCGCGGCGGCCCGCCATGGACGGGCCTCGAGCTCGGGGCGGTCGCGCTCGATGCCGATGCGGGCCTCGAAATCCGCGATGCGGTCGAGCGCGCGGTTGCCCGAGCGCACGACGGCGCCGGCCTTCGTCGGGTGCAGCAGCACCCGCTCGTTCGCGGTGTCGGCCGCGGCCTCGATCCGCTCGAGGAGACCGCGAGTGGCCTCGGTGATGCGCTCGCGGCGCAGTTCCCGCTCCTCGCGGAGCGCCGAGCGGTGGCCGTCGATGTCGGCGGGGGAGTCGTCGAGCACCCGGTCGAGCTCGAGGACGGCGCGCGCATCCTGGAGCTGGAAGCACCGGGCGAGCACGGCGAGCCACTCGGTGATCTCGCGGTCGAGTCGGGCCGAGGCCTGGGCGAGCGCCGAGAGCTTGCGGTGCTCGAGCTTCTCGGCGAGGCGCGCGAGCCGCAGCAGCGCGGTGTTCTGCGCCTCGTTGATCGTCGCCGCCGCGCCGTGCAGGCTCGACCACGTGACGTCGGAGACGCGGCCGACGTGCTCTCGACGGAGCAGGGCCCCGTCGATGGTCTCGCCGACCGAGACCAGCTTGGCGATGACCGTGTCGTTCTGCGCGCGGAGCACGTCGTCGACCTTCGCGTCGATGACCGCGAGGTAGTCGGTGATCTCGGCAATCGTCTGCTGCAGGGCGAGCTGCGCCATGACGCCCGCGGCGCCCGCGAGCATCGCCGGGCTGGTGAGCACCGCCCGGGCAGAGCCCGGCTTCGCGTACTCGAGGATCTTCGAGATCTTTCCGCCCTGCGTCATGACGACGGTTCGGCTCAGCCCCTCCGCCGACCCCTGCATCGCGGTGCCGAGGTCGAGCGCGCGGGCCGACTCGGCGGTGAGCCGGATCCAGCGGCCGGAAGCGACGGCCGCGGTCGACCCGGCATGGGCGGCACCGGCGGCCGCGGCGAGCGTCGACCCGGCTCGCATCCGGACTCGCAGGGGCCGCGACTCGACGCCGGCCTCGGCGAGGAACCGCTCGACGACCGCGGCGTCGCCGAACACGGCGATGCCGTCGCCGTCGCCGACGAGCTCGATCTCGGCGCGCGACTCGGTCATCACAGCTCGACGTCGAACTGCTCGCCGCGGGGGATCACGCGCAGCTCGACGTCGTGCTCGGCCGGGAACTCGCCGCGGCGCACCCACTCCCAGGCGATCCGGACGGCCTCGACCGAGGTGACCGGCACGACCCGCTCGAAGTGCATGTCGGGCATCGAGGGGTCGGAGTGCTCGTGCGGATGCAGCTCGACGAGGAACTCGGCGCCGCCCATGTGCATCACCTGCGACCAGGGGCCGGCGCTGCCGGCGAGCCGCACGCCGCCGAACGGCTCGTCGAGGCCGCGCAGGCCCGCGATGAGCATGCCGAGGTGCCCCGGGCCCTCGGCGACGACCTGCTCGTCGTCCTCCCAGTGCAGCACCCAGTGGACCGGCGTCGACGGGTTCGGCTGCACCTGGGCGAGCGCATCGAGACCGGTCGTGCGCTCCGGGTCGGCGGCGGGGGCCGCCGGCGCGGCGACGTCGTGGTCGAGCCGCTCCTCGGTGATCGGGTCGGCGAGCGCCGGGCCTCGGCGCGGCGCGCTCATGCCCGCCCCCGCAGGCAGGGGAGCACCGCATCCCGGTTCGGGAAGCCGGGGTCGGTGCCGGAGTGGAGCCACTCGCCGTCGGGGTTCATCGCCGCTCCTTCGTCGGTCGTCGTGCTGCTGGCTCCAATTGTCGCCCGAGCCTCCGACATCCGCCTGCGCGGCCGCCCGCCTGCTAGATTTCGACGATCGCCCGAGCCGACGACGACCCGACCGACGACCCGACCCGACGAGGAGCACCGTGCCCATCGACACCCTGATCATCGGCGCCGGAGTCGCCGGCCTCACCGCCGCCCGCCTGCTCGCCGGGGAGGGCCGGCGGGTCGTCGTGCTCGAGGCGCGCGACCGCATCGGCGGCCGCCTCAGCACCGACCGCAGCGGCGCGGCGCCCGTCGACCGCGGCGCCTCGTGGATCCACGGCATCGACGACGCGCCGGTCGCAGCGGCCGCCGAGGCGCTCGGAATGCGGGCGGTCGAGTTCACCGTCGGCAGCTTCCAGGTCGACGGCCGCCCCATCGCCTACTACGGCCCCGACGCCGCGCCCCTCGACCCCGAGGCGGCCGCGGCCTTCGCCGCCGACGTGCACGCCGCCGACGCCGAGCTCGAGCGCGCCATCGCGGCGAGCGCCGACGGCGACTCGTACGCGGATGCGGCCGAGGCGGCGCTCGCGCGGCTCGACTGGCACCCCGACCGGCTCGAGCGGGTGCGCGAGTTCCTCCGCCACCGCACCGAGGAGCAGTACGGGGCCTGGATCGACGACCTCGACGCCCACGGCCTCGACGACGACGCGATCGAGGGCGACGAGGTCGTCTTCCCCGACGGCTACGACGCGCTCGCGGCCGGACTCGCCGACGGGCTCGACGTGCGCCTCGAGCACCGCGTCACCCGCATCCGCTGGGGCGCCGACGGCGTCGAGGTCGGCACCGACCGCGGCGGCTTCGCGGCGGCGACCGCGATCGTCACGCTCCCGGTCGGCGTGCTGCGCTCGGGCGACGTGGAGATCGAACCGCCGCTGCCCGAGCCGGTCGCCGGGGCGCTCGCGGGGCTGCGGATGAACGCCTTCGAGAAGGTGTTCCTGCGCTTCCCGCACCGGTTCTGGCCCGAGGGCGTCTACGCGCTGCGCCGCCAGGGCGCGGCCGGGGCCTGGTGGCACTCGTGGTACGACCTCACGGCCCTGCACGACGAGCCCACCCTGCTCACCTTCGCTGCCGGCCCCGCGGCCCGCGCCACCCGCGGCTGGAGCGACGAGCGCATCGTCGACTCGGTGCTCGCGGCGCTGCGCGAGCTGTTCGGCGACGCCGTGCCGGCGCCCACCGGCGCGACGATCACCCGCTGGCAGGACGACGAGTTCGCGCGCGGATCGTACGCCTACAGCGCCGTCGGAACCCCGCCCGAGGCGCACGACCTGCTCGCGACGCCGGTCGGGGGAGTGCTCCACCTCGCCGGCGAGGCGACCTGGACCGACGACCCGGCGACCGTCACCGCGGCGCTCTGCTCGGGCCGCCGCGCCGCCGAGCGGGTGCTGGGCCGGGCGGTGCCGATCGAGGAGGCCTGGCGGCCTTCTGCCGAGTGAGCCCCCGACCGCGACTCGGGCATCGCGCGACGGCCTAGCATTCGGTTATGCCCAGCCCCGAGACGCTGCTCGCGTTCGCCGTCGCCTCGCTCGTGCTCATCGCGGTGCCGGGCCCCGCGGTGCTGTTCGTCATCGGGCGATCGCTCGCGCACGGCTGGCGCGGGGGCCTGCTCAGCGTGATCGGCAACGGACTCGGCGGCATCCCGCTCGTGATCGCGGTCGCGATCGGCGTGGGCGCGATCGTCGCGCAGTCGATCGTGCTGTTCATGATCGTGAAGCTGCTCGGGGCCGCCTACCTCGTGCACCTCGGCATCCAGGCGATCCGGCATCGCGGCGACCCGCCCGTCGGCGGCGACGGCGGCGACCCCGCCGACCCGGGCGCGGTGACCGCGGCCGCCACGCGCGCACCCGCGAGGATGCTGCGGCAGGGATTCGTGGTGGGCGTCACCAATCCGAAGTCGATCGTGTTCTTCGTGGCGGTGCTGCCGCAGTTCGTCGACTTCCGCGCCGGCGGCATCCCGCTGCAGATCATCGTGCTCGGCGTGCTGTTCCTCGCGATCGGCATCGTCAGCGACTCGCTGTGGGCGCTCGCGGCGGGCGGCGCGCAGGCGTGGTTCGCGCGCTCGCCGCGACGCCGCTCGGCGGTGCAGGCCACCGGCGGCGCGCTGATGATCGCGCTCGGCGGAGTCCTCGCGCTCACCGGCCTCGAGCGCTGACCCGGTGTCAGGCCCGGCGGGGCCGGCGCGCGGCGACGAGGTAGCCGATGCCGACGAGCACGTGCATCGCGGTGCCGATCCACAGCAGCCACTCGCCGAGCACGGCGAGCGCCGGCACGAGCGTCGCGGCGAGCACGAGCGCGATCACCGCGGCGAAGAGCACGGCGGTGCGGACCTTGCCGAGCCGGCTCACGTGGATGTCGCCGCGGGCCGCCGCCCGACCCGCGCCGAGCAGCACGATGAGATCGGTGCCGGCGATCGCGATGAGCGCGGCCCAGGGCACGAGCCCCACGACCGCGAGCGAGACGAGGATCGCCACCGTGCCGAGCCGGTCGGCGATGGGGTCGAGGATCTCGCCGGTGCGGGTGCGCTGGTCGAGTCGGCGGGCGAGGACACCGTCGACCCAATCGGTGCTCGCCCACACGGCGAGCAGCACGAGCGGCCACGGATTGCCGGGAGCGGCAGTGATGAGCAGCCAGCACACCGGGCCGATGAGCAGGAAGCGCGCGACGGTGATCGCGTTCGGCCACGTGAGCCACTCGTCGCGAGTGGGGTGCTGCGGCGCGGTGCTCATGCGTTCATCGTCCCACGCCGCGGGTGCGGTCGAGCGTTGCGCGCCGTGCGTCAGTGCGCCGCGGGGGCTCCCGGCGACTGCTGGTCGGCGGGCTTGCGCACGAAGAACGACAGCGCGAACGGCACGATCGCGATGATCGCGGCGATCAGGAAGCCCGCGCGCGTGCCGGCCGCGCCGGCGACGCGCGCGTCGAGGCCATCGGCGAGGCCCGACTGCAGCAGCCCCGAGTAGGTGGCGATGAGGATCGCGACCCCGGCGGCGCCCGCCACCTGCTGCAGGCTGCTGAGCACCGCCGAGCCGTGCGAGTACAGCGACCGGGGGAGCGACCCCAGCGAGGCCGAGAACAGCGGGGTGAACGACATCGCCATGCCGATCGAGAAGCCGATCTGCCCGGCGACGAGCAGCGGCACCGGCGTCGATTCGCCGACCGTCGAGTAGAGGAAGAGCATCGCGGCGACGAGCGCGGTACCCGGAACGAGCAGCGGCCGCGGCCCGTGCCGGTCGTAGACGCGGCCCATGATCGGGCCGAGCAGGCCCATGAGCACCGAGCCGGGAAGCATGATCAGGCCCGCCTCGAGCGCCTCGAGGCCCACCACATCCTGCAGGTAGATCGGGAGGGTCGTGAGCGTGCCGAACATCGTCAGCGCGACGAGGGCGGTGATGATCACGGCGATGCTGTAGTTGCCCGAGCGGAGCACGCGCAGGTCGAGCAGCGCCCGGTCGTCGCGCTGCAGCACGAGCTGCCGCCAGACGAACAGGCCGAGAGCCACGGCGCCGACCGCGAGCGAGACGATGCCGATCATCGCCGGCGAGATCCCGTCGCCGTCGGCGGCGCCGCCGCTGAACTGGCTCAGGCCGAAGACGATGCCGCCGAACGCGAGGGCCGACAGGGGCACCGAGACGGCGTCGATCGGGGCGTCGCGGGTCGTGCCGAGGTTCGTCATCAGCCTGGCGCCGACGATGAGCGAGACGAGTGCGATCGGCAGCATGATCGCGAACAGCCACCGCCAGCTCAGCGCATCGAGCACCGCGCCCGACACCGACTGGCCGATCGCCGGGGCGAGCGACATGACGAGGCTCACGCGACCCATCATCCGGCCGCGGTGCTGCGGCGGCACGACGTTCATCATCGTGGTCATCAGCAGCGGCATCATCACACCGGTGCCGAGCGCCTGCACGACCCGGCCGACGAGCAGCACCGCGAAACCGGGCGCGATGAGGGCGACGAGCGTGCCGAGCGAGAACGCGCTCATCGCGGCGATGAACACCTGCCGGGTCGTGAACCGCTGCAGCAGGAACCCGGTCGTGGGAATGATCACGGCCATCGTGAGCATGAAGGCGCTCGTCATCCACTGGCCGAGCTCGGGCGGCAGCCCGAGGTCGCGGTTGAGATGGGGGATGGCGATGCCCATCGTCGTCTCGTTGAGGATGGCGACGAACGCGGCGACGAGCAGCAGCCAGATGACGCGCATCCCGGCCGGATCGATGCCGTCGGGGCGGGCGGGGGTCGAGTCGTCGTGCGCCATGGGGTCTCCTGGATGCGGGATGCGCCGGCACGGGGTGGGTGCGGGCAGACGCCACAGCCTACTCCTGTCGGGGCGCCGCGGGCGACGGCGCGTCGGCCGACCCCCGGCGCGCGCCCCGCCGGGGTCAGTGCGAGGTCGGGCGCAGCTGCAGGTGGTGGACCGGGCTCGCCTGCCAGCGGGGGTTGCCGCCGAGTTCGGTGAGCATCCAGTCGAGCACGGTGGCGGTGAAGCCCCAGATGAGGCCGTCGCCGATGACGAAGCCGGGGCCGCGCCAGCCGACGTCGGTGGTCACCGCGACGCGGCGGGCCGGGTCGATGAGCTCGCGGCGGGGGAGCCAGAGGGTCTCGGCGGCCTCGTCGTCGAGCGGCTCGCCGTGCTCGGCGTCGTCGTCGGCCCAGGCGAGCACCGGGGTGACGAGGTTGCTGCTCGCCGTGAGCGCGAGCGGCGGGAGCGTGCCGATGACGGCGCGCTCGGGCAGCACGAGCCCGGTCTCCTCGTGCGTCTCGCGCAGGGCGGCGCGCTGCGGCGTCTCGCCGGGGTCGATGCCGCCGCCCGGGAACGCGAACTGCCCGGGATGGTGGCGGTGGCGGGCGGAGCGGCGCACGAGCAGCAGCTCGATGTCGTCGCGGTCGGGGCGGGCGAGCACGGCGACGGCGCTCGGCCGGAAGCCGCGCTCGTGGCGCTGGTCGCCGACGGGCAGCCGGGGCCAGCCCCAGCCGGGCTGCGGGTCGCGGTCGGCGAGCGCGGCGAGCCGGGCGCGCAGCTCGTGGTCGGCGGTCATCCGTCAATCATCGCCCATCGGGGATGCGCGGGCGTCGCGAGCCGGGCGCCGGCGAGGCCCGGAACCGGGGGAGTCCCCGGATGCGCGGGGCGCGCATCCGGGGACTCGTGCCGTGCGCTACGCGCTGCGGCGGGCGCGGTTCGCGAGCAGCGCCGCGGCGCCGGCGAGGAGCGCGCCGGCGGCGAGGAGCGCGACGAGCTGCGCGTCGGCGGCGCCGGTCGAGGCGAGGTCGCCGGCGGCGGGCGCGCCGGCGTCGTCGGTCGCGTCGTCGCCGCTTGCCGGGGCGGTCGGGTCGACGGCCGGCGCGGTGGGCTCGGCGGTCGGCTCGTCGACCGGGCCGCCGAGGTCGAAGTACTGCGCGGCGTCGCCGAGGCGGAGGAAGACCGTCTCGCCGTTCGCGTCCTCGAGGCCGTCGTTGTCGGTCACCGCGTAGACCCGGCCGTCGGCGGCGATGGTGAAGCCCTCGAGCTTCTCCTGCGTCCAGCCGTTCGTGGCCTGCAGCATCGGCAGCACGTCGATGGCGAGCGACTTCTCGAGCGGGATGAGCGCGCCGTCGGCGGCGTCGATCGTCGCGCGGTCGGGGATGGCGACGGTGTAGACGCGCTTGATCGCCGCATCCGGGCCGTTGCGCTTGTCGCGCTCGACGACCGCGAAGGTGCGCTCGTCGACGGCGGTGATCTCCGACAGGCCGATCCAGTCGCCGGCGGCGGCGGTGGTCTCGAGCTCGTAGCCGAACCAGGCCCACTCGCCGGTGGCGGGGTCGTACTCGCCGATGCGGGCCGTGTTCTCGCCCTCGAGCGCCTCGCGCGGGGTAGCGTTCGGGTCGCCCCACAGCGGGCGCTGCACGGCGACGTAGACGCGCTCGGCGCCGTCGGCGCCGGTGGTGGCCGTGACGCCCTCGAGGCCCCAGTTGCGGATGTGGTCGGCGACCTCGGCGGGCAGCGCGATCTCCTCCGCCCCGGTCGGCCGGCGACGGAAGGCAGGAGGTGGTGACCGTGCCCGAGTACTCGTTCGTCAGCATCCCGGTGCTGCGGCGGCGCGAAGGGCTGCTGCTCGCGCGCGACTACCGCGAGGCGATCGCGGAGCGCGCCGCCGAGGGGTGGGAGTTCGTGCAGGCGATCCCCCTCGAGACCCATGTCGAGCCGCGGCTCGACCTCGTCTTCAGGAAGGTGGAATCACGATGAAGCATCCGCTGCGGCTGCTGCAATCCCTCACGCTGCTCAGCGCGGGGCTGTTCGGGCTGCTCGTGTTCGCGGGCAACCTCATGGACTACGACTCGAACTTCCAGTTCGTGAAGCACGTGCTCTCGATGGACACGACGTTCGAGGGCAACTCGCTGATGTGGCGGGCCATCGACAACGAGGCCGTGCACCACATCGCCTACATCGGCATCATCATCGCCGAGGGCGTGTTCGCCGTGCTCGCGCTCATCGGCGCGGTGAAGCTCTTCCTCCGGCGCCGCGCCGACATCGTCGAATACGATCGGGCGCGCGCGTGGGGCTACGCCGCGTACGGGCTCGGGTTCGTCATCTGGTTCGTCGGCTTCATCGTGATCGGCTCGGAGTGGTTCGCGATGTGGCAGTCGAGCATCTGGAACGGCAAGGACACCGCGATGGGCATCGTCACGCTCTGGGCGGGCTTCGCCGTGCTGCTCGCGATGAACGGCCCCCGGGATGCGGTGGCGCCGGCGATCACCGTCGAGACCGGCGCGCGCGAGACGGTCGGGCGCTCGCGGCGCGACTGAGCGCCGCGCCGGACGGCGACGGCCCCGCAGGCTCGGGATCGAGCCTGCGGGGCCGTCGCGGTTCCCCCGTGAGCGCGCGGGGAGGTCAGCGGAGGAAGGGGATGTTCCAGGGGTAGCGGTACTGGTTGCCGCCGGCGGTGCGGATCGCGCCCCAGATGCCGAGGACGAGCGCGAGCACGTTGCCGAGCAGCACCAGGACGATGCCGATGGGGAAGAGGACCACGGTGATGATGAGGATCCAGCCGATGATCGACGTGATCCACATCGTGATCTGGTAGTTGAACGACTGGGCGGCCGCGGTGCGCACGAACGGCGAGCGGTCCTTGTAGATCAGCCACATGATGAGGGGGCCGACCCAGTTGAGCCACCCGACCGAGATGATCGCGGCGATCGGGGCGGCGAGGTGGGAGAAGACGGCGGCCGTGCGGTCCTCGCCGCTGACCTGCCGGGGGTCGAGGTTCTGCTGGGGGTACTGGTCGTTGCTCATGCCCCAATGATCGCACAACGCGATATATCGCGAGATGTGGTCAGCCTGAGAACGGGTGGGGGTTTTCCTCCGTCGTCGGGTTCAGGCGTTCGCCGTCGTGAACTCCTGCCAGCGCGCGGCGAGCCCCTCGGCGCTCGGGCGGTCGACGCGGCGGCGGGGGAGGTGCAGTCGGGTGTCGTGCATCTCCTGGAGCCCGTGCCGGAGCATCGGGCCGTCGATCTCGTCGAGCAATCGGTGGTTGACGGCGACGTGGTAGTCGGGTCGGATGCCGAGCAGGTCGCGGTCGTAGGCGGCATGGTGGATCTTGCAGAGCGCGAGGCCGTTCGTGACGTGCGCGAATCCGTGCTCGTCGCGATCGCGAACGATGTGCGCGGCATCGAGCAGCTCGGGGTGGCGGAGGCGGCAGACCGAGCACTGGTTCTCGTAGGCGTGCATGACCACCGCCCGGAACACCGGTTGGTGCAGTCGGCGCAGACTCGTCGACGGCGCGTAGCGGCGGAGGTCGTCGAATCCGGTCGGGTCGAACTCGTCGTACTGCTCTACGCGACTGAGGTCGATGGTGAAGACTTTGGCGGCGGGGTCGTCGGCGATGACGTACACCGGGTAGAGCGGCACCGACCACCCGCTGCGGATGCCGTGGAAGTAGATGAGCGGGTCGCCGAGCTCGTACGCGCGGCGCAGCTTCGTGTTGTCGCCTTCGGTCGAGCGCGCCTGGTAGTGGTACTCGAACTCGTCGTCAGCGATGTCGACGCCGGTGTCCGGGTAGGTGCCCTTCGTAGTGGTCCGGATCGAGAGCGTGGAGCGCAGGCGCCGGGGGTTGCGGATGCCCTTGCCCGCCCAGTCGACGAGCGGAACCCGCTCGCCCTCGAACTCGAAGCCGTGGCAGAGCATGACCCGATCGAACTCGGAGACGCCCCGCGCCTGCTGCTCGCTGAGCCAGCCGAACGCCGCGAGACGCAGGCGCAGGTCGTAGTCGAGCCCATCCGTCGCCATCGCCGTTCCTCCGTCCTCGCCGGTGCTCGGCAGCCTATCCGTCCGCCGGCCCCGCTGCGTACCCTCGGCGGCATGGTGGAGCACCGGGAGTCATGGGCGTCGACCGCGGGCGTCGCCCGGTCGATGCGCTCGAATCGGCGCCTCGACACCTCGCCCGAGCTCGCGCTCCGCCGCATCCTGCATGCCCGGGGACTGCGCTACCGCGTCGACTTCGCGCCGCTCGAGACGATGCGCAGGCGGCGCGCCGACATCGTGTTCACGCGAGCGCGCCTCGCGGTGTTCGTC
>JAAYAS010000218.1 GCA_012719255.1 Microbacteriaceae bacterium
CGATTCCCCACCGGAAGTGAGGATGATCCGTGCGAACCGCCGCGTCGATCCGCCCCACGGGCTTCATCCCCTAGATCCAGGGGCTGCGCACGGTCGCGCTGCTGCTCGTCGCCGTCTACCACATCTGGTTCGATCGGGTCTCGGGCGGCGTCGACGTCTTCCTCCTCGTCTCGGCGTACCTCCTCACCCGATCGCTCACGGGCCGCGCCGAGCGCGACGACCTCACGAACCCCGCGACGTTCGCCGTCCGGAAGTTCGCCCGATTGCTGCCGGCGGCCGTGACGACGATCGTGCTCACGCTCATCGCCTCGTACCTGCTGCTGCCGGCGAGCATGTGGGCGGATCACGCCCGCGACGCGATCGCGTCGCTGACCTACACCGAGAACCTGCGGCTGCAGTCGGCGGGCGCCGACTACTTCGCGGCGAACGACGCGATGACGAGCCCCTTCCAGCACTTCTGGTCGCTCGCGATCCAGGGGCAGGTCTTCGTGCTCTGGGCACTGATCCACGCCGCGGTCGAGCGCGCGGCGCGGGCGACGGGCCGATCGCTGCGGGGCTCGCTCATCGCCGTCTTCGCAGTCATCCTCATCGCCTCGCTCGTCTGGTCGGTGCGGATCACCGCCGCCGATCAGGTCTACGCCTACTTCGACACCTGGGCGCGCCTGTGGGAGTTCGCCGCCGGCTCGCTGCTCGCCCTCGTGCAGCCGATGCTGCGCGTGCCCGCGCCCCTCCGCGCCGCTTCGGGCTGGCTCGGGCTCGCCGGCATCGTGAGCTGCGGCTGGGTGATCGCCGTCGAGGGGTCGTTCCCGGGCTACGCCGCGCTGTGGCCGGTGGTCTCGGCGATGCTCGTGATCCTCTCGGCGGGCGAGCGCACCCGGTTCGGCGCCGATCGACTGCTCGCCTCCCCGCTGCTCGCCCGTGCGGGCACCTACTCGTACGCCCTCTACCTCACCCACTGGCCGGTGCTCATCACGCTGCTCGTCGTCAGCGGCACGGCGCAGGCGAACTGGTGGCAGGGCGCGCTCGTCCTCGCCGCGAGCGCCGCCCTGAGCGCGGCGATCGTCCACCTCGTCGAGCTGCCGGTCGACACCCGGCTCCGCCGGCGCGAGAAGTGGCAGTCGGCCCGCCATGCCCGACCCGAAGCCCCGTCCCGCCTCCGCCGCGCGGCCGCCCGTCGCCGCGGGGTCGTCGAGCCGAGCACGCGCACCGGCGCCATCGCCGTCCTGCGCCCGCGTCGGCTCCGCAGCACCGGTCTGCTCGCCTCGACCGCGGTGATCCTCGTCGCCGTGCTCCTCGGTCTCGGCTCGTCGGCGGCCCTCTCGGGCGCGTTCGCGAAGCAGCGCGCATCGCAACTCGACGCCCTCGAGCAGCTCGACTACTCGGCGCTCGGGGCGAACGCGCCCGAGCTCGAGCTCGACGACGCCGGCACCCTGCAGGGCGCCGCCGTCCTGAAGTCGAACTGGGTGCGCCCCGGGGTGCGCTGCGTCGAGGGCGATCCCTATTACACGCACTCGTGCTTCCTCGCCCCGGCCATCCACGGGGGCGAGCCCGAGCGGCTCATCCTCGCCGTCGGCAGCTCGCACGTGAACCAGTACTCGGCGATGCTCACCGAGGTCGTGAACCGTCGGCCGACGTGGGCGATGTACACCCTGATCGCGCCGGCCTGCACCCTCGAGAAGTCGCAGGACGAGCAGTTCTCGCAGCGCGCCCGCTGCGAGGAGACGTGGAGCACCGCGCGCGAACTCATCGACGCCGAGCAGCCCGATCTCGTCGTCGCCCTCGGCACGCTGTCGACGCAGGAGGGCGACGTCGAGATGGCCGGCCTCGTCGAATGGATCGAGAGCGCCGCAGCCGCCTCGCCCGGCACCCGATTCGTCACGATCCGCGACAGCCCGCGAACCGACCGCGACATGGCGGAATGCGTGCTCGCCTCGTCGTACGCCGACCCCGAGTGCATCGGGCTCCACACGGTCGGCGACCCGACGCCGTTCCGCGAGCCCCTCGAGCGGGCGGGGACGATCTGGATCGACCTCAACGAGCACATCTGCTCGGCCGACGGCACCTGCGCCCCGCAGCGCGGCGGCATCGCCACCTACCTCGACACCCACCACATCACCGCCGCCTACGCGCGCACGCTCGCCGGCCCGTTCGCCGCGCAGCTGAGCGGGCGGCTCGACTGGTGGCCGGCCGATCCCTACGAGGGCGACTACCTCGATCCCAGCGACCGCGACCTCGACGTCACCGAGGTGCTGAACAAGTGAGCCCGGCGGACCGCGGGCGCGAACGATTAGCATGACGACGCCCCGGTGAGCCCACCGGGGCGGTAAGGAGTTGCGAGTGACCACGAACGGCGCACCGCAGCGCACCGGCTTCATCCCCGAGATCCAGGGGCTGCGCACGGTCGCGCTGCTGCTCGTCGCGGTCTACCACATCTGGTTCGACCGGGTCTCGGGCGGCGTCGACGTCTTCCTGCTCGTGTCGGCCTACCTGATGACCCGCTCGCTCACGGGCCGCGCCGAGCGCGGCGAGCGCACGAACCCGCTCGCGTTCGCGGTGCAGAAGTTCGCGCGGCTCCTGCCGGCCGCGGCCGTGACGACGGCGCTCGTGCTCGTC
>JAAYAS010000219.1 GCA_012719255.1 Microbacteriaceae bacterium
GCAGCGGCTGGTCGAGGATGCGGTCGGGCAGCGAGAGGTTCGAGGCGATCGCCGCGGCCTCCGACTCGGCCGCGTAGCCGCCGAGCATCGTGAACTCGTCGTCGAGGCGGGCGTAGCGCCGCATGTAGCGGTCGCGCTCGGCGTCGTCGTCGGCCTCGGCCATCAGCGTCGCGGCCTCGGCGAGCCGGGTGCGCACGTCGCCGAGCCCGCGGGCGTCGAGGATGCGGTTGCGGGCGGTCTGCTCGGGATCGCCCGAGCGCGGGTCCTGCGGCAGGTAGCCGATCTCGCCGACCCGCTCGACCCGGCCGTCGGAGGGCAGCGTCCAGCCCGCGAGCACCTTCGTGAGGGTGGTCTTGCCGGCGCCGTTGCGGCCGACGAGCCCGACCTTGTCGCCGGGCTGCACGCGGAAGTCGACGCCGCTCATGAGGGTGCGGGCGCCGACGGTGATCTCGAGATCGTGGACGGCGAGCACGGGTCTCCTCTGGCGGGGTCGGGGCAGGGCGGGGTCCGCCGCGCGGCGGTCAACCTGATCAGTCTACGCGGCGCACGAGGATGGGGCGGGCGGGGAGTCCGCACTCCCCCGCCCGCCCCATCCGGTTCGCAGCGGCCTCCCGATCAGCCGACGGTCGGGGCCGAGTGCCGGTCCCGGCCGGCCGCGGCCTCGTCGGCCGAAACGGTGCGGATCAGCGCCGTGTCGGTCTTCATCGTGCGGCGGAGCACCGCGTAGAGCGCGGAGGCGAGGACGGCGGTGACGATCGGGCCCCATGTGGCGCCGACGCCGCCGAGCAACTGGATCATCGCGATGCCGATGACGGTCGGCACGAACCAGGCGATCATGCCGGCGGTGTTGAAGCGCCGGTAGTGCGCGTCGTCGATGGCGGCGTGCTCCTGGTTGCGGCCGCGGTTCATGAGGATGTGGGTGACGGCGATCGCGACCCAGGCGGTGACGAGCACGCCCTGCCAGGCGAGCGCGAGCAGGATGTACTGCACGATCGGCAGCAGCATGAGCAGGTAGATGATCACCGACGAGATGATCACCCAGACCACGTTCGGCAGGCTGATGCGGAACACCTTCTCGCCGAAGATGCGGAGGTTCGCGGCGCCGAGGTAGTAGTTCGCGGTGTTGATGCGCGTCTGCGAGGCGAACACCACGAGCAGGCCGAACAGCCCCATGAGCTGCACCAGGCCCGCGGCGATACCGGTCTCCGAGGCCTCCATCCCGGGGATGAGGAAGGTGAGGATGACGCCGAAGAAGCCGTTGAGGCCGAAGGCGAGCAGGTAGAACAGCGGGCCGAAGGTGACGTTCTGGTGGTAGGCGGTGTCCTTGCGCTTGCCGAGGGCGGCGAAGTCCATCGTGAACATCATCATGATCCACACGCCCATGTAGCCTGCGTAGGTCGCGAGCCAGCCGGGGCCGCCGAGCGCGAAGGGCACCTCGGTGCCGGTGTGCGCGAGCCAGGCGTCGCTGTAGCCGTACTGGGCGATCGCCCAGATGATCGCGGCGATGAACCCGCCCCAGTACAGCGGCATGAGGATGCCGTTGATCTTGTCGAGGAAGCGGCGCGCGCCGCCCATGATGAGCGGGGTCGAGTAGACGACGACGATGAGGTACCAGAGCCAGGTGGGGCCGCCGAAGGCGGTCTGGAAGGCGTAGGCGACGATCGAGCCCTCGAACACCGCGTAGTAGATGGCGACGAGCGCGAAGATGAGCGCGGCGATCGAGGCGCCCGACTTGCCGAGGATGGTGCGGGAGAACTGGGCGACCGTGGTGCGGTTGTTGATCGCGTACTTCGAAAGCAGCATGTTGATCGCGCCGTAGGTGAGGATCGTGAGGCCGATGCCGATGGCGGCGTTCGCAGTGCCGTACGCGAGGGCCATCGCCGCGCCGATATAGACGAAGAACATGGCGCTGACGACGCCGTAGAACGCCATCGTCAGCGGGGCGCGCTTCATCTGGTCGTCGTCGTCGCCTTCGCGGGCGAGGAGGTCGGTGGCTTCGACAGTGTCGTTGCTGCCGGTGAGGTTGAAGTTCATGGGCGGACTCTCCGTTGAGTCTCGGGGGCCGTAGCAGTGGCCCGAACTGATGTGCAGATGGGTCGGCGGGGGCGCGGCGAACCGCGCCCCCGCCGTGACCGGAGGGGGAGATTCCGGTCGGATGGTCGCTCCGGGTCAGCCCCAGTGCTGCGTCGACCGGCTCCGCTGGGTCTCGCGGAACTGCCGGGTCGACTCGGGGAAGAGCTCGCCGGTGCCCCAGTCGAGCACCACGCCGTACTGGCGGATGACGTCGTGGACGGTGAGCTCGCCGGCGCGGTAGCGCTCGGCGACCGACTCCGGGTTCTCCTCGATCCAGCCGCGGCGGGCCTCGCGGATCTCGGCGCGCTTCGCCGCGGTGGCGTCGGCGTCGACCGAGTACTCGTCGAGCTCGGCGTCGCCGACGGTGATCACCACGCCGTAGTCGATCGCGGCTCGCTCGACCGAGACGTAGCCGTCGATGACGTCCTCGACGACGAGCTCGGGGTCGCGCTCGAGCGGGTCGCCGAAGCCGCCGCCGCCGGCCGAGGGCCGGCTGAACTCGTCGCCCGGCTCCAGCGGCACCGACGAGAACACCGAGCCGAGGTACTTCTCGTCGTCGGTGCCGCGGTTGAGCCACACGCCGTGCGGGATCGAGGGCAGCCCGCCCTCGATGCCCCAGGTGATCGAGCGGGCGCGGTCGCAGCAGTAGCTGACGACGGTCGACTGGGCGTCGGTGAGCGTCCCGCCCTTCCAGATGCCGCAGCCGCCGCGGAACTTGCCGGGGCCGCCCGAGTCGGTGGCGATGCTGTGCTCGGTGGTGAGCACCGGCGAGAGGCGCTCCTGGCCCTCCAGCGGCTGCACCGCGAGACCGACGCCGAACACGGGCGCGGTGGCGCTGGAGCCGTCCTTCGTGGCGCGGCCGCCCCAGCCGCCGGCCATCCAGTCGTACCACATGAAGAACGGCTTCGACTCCTCGCGGGCGTCGCGGCCGCCGACGAGCAGGTACTCGAGGTTGAACGCGCAGGCCATCGCGCGCTCCGGCATGATCTGCGACCAGAGCTCGAAGATCGAGTTCATGACCTTCTCGTGGACGCCGGACACCCAACCGGTGACGGCCACCGGCCAGCCGGCGTTGACGACGGTGCCCTCGGGGCCGATGTCGGCGGTGACCGCGCGGTAGAAGCCGGAGTTCAGCGGCACCTCGGGGAAGAAGGTCTTCGTGCCGGAGTACAGCGACGAGTGGGTGCCGCCGTAGCCGGCGTTGAGGAAGGTGGCGACGACCGGCGCCGAGCCGTTGAGGTCGTAGTGGATGCCGTCGTCGTCGAGCGTGAGCTTGATCTTGATCGGGATCATGCCCTCGGGGGTCGCGGGGTCGTTGTCGATGTAGTCGACGGTCTCCCAGGTGCCCTTCGGCAGCTCGCGGACGCGGGCGAGCACGGTGCGCTCGACGTAGTCCTGCGTCTCCTGCATCGCGTCGACGACGGTCTGCTTGCCGTACCGGTCGACGAGGCGGAGGATCTCGCGCTCGCAGACCGCGGTGGCCTCCGACTGCGCGTGCAGGTCGCCCATCGCCATCTCGGGGGCGCGGGTGTTCGAGACGACGAGCTGCGCGACGTCGTGGAGGAACTCGCCCTTGCTGAACACGCGCACCGGCGGGATGCGGACGCCCTCGCCGAAGTGGTCCTTCGCGTTGACGAAGAACGAGCCGGGCACCACGCCGCCGATGTCGGCCCAGTGGCCCTTGTTCTGCGCGTAGGCGATGACCTCGCCCTCCGAGAAGATCGGGCGGATGAACGACACGTCGTTGAAGTGCGTGCCGCCCCGGTACGGGTCGTTGATCATGAAGACGTCGCCCGGGTTGATGTCGTCGCCGAACTCCTCGAGCACCGCCTTCGCCTGGAAGTGCAGGGTGCCGACGTGCACCGCGATGTCGGCGGAGCCCTGCATCACGGTGTTGCCCTCGGCGTCGCAGAGCGCCGATGAGAAGTCGCGCGAGTAGATGACGAACGAGTAGCAGGTGCGCAGGATCTGCTCGCTCATGAGGTCGACCGAGGTCGCGAAGGCGTTCTTCAGCACCTCGAAGGTCACCGGGTCGAGCTTGCGCTGCTGCTCGGTGCGGGGTGCGGGGGCGGTGGTGGTCACTTGGCGTCTCCCTCGAGGTGGATGCGGATGTTCAGCCACTCGTCGATCTCGGCGCGGCACTGCGGCGGGACGACGGTGGTCGAATCGAGCTGGTTGATGATGGCCGGGCCCTCGAACTGCGCGCCCGCGGGGATGCGGGTGCGGTCGTAGACCGGGGTGTCGTGCCACTCGCCGTCGAAGTAGACGGGGCGGCGGTCGACGGGCTCGCCGGGGCCGCCGTCGGTGAGCGGCTCGGGCTGGAAGTTCGGCTTCGGCGTCTTGCCGACGGCCTTGAGCTGCAGCTGGTAGATCTCGACCGGCGTCTGCTCGTTGCGGAACGCGAACTCCCGCTCGTGCTGCGAGTGGAAGGCCTCGACCGCGGCGGCGAGCGCGCCCTCGTCGCGGCCCATGGGCACGACGAGCGAGCGCCACTGGCCGGCGTAGCGCATCGAGACGAGGCGCTGGAGCACGGCCTGGTCGTCGCCGACGCCCTCGTGGCGGAGCCGGGCGGCGGCCTCGTTCTCGAGCCGCACGAAGGCCTCCTCGACCTCGCTGTCGTCGATCTCCGAGGCGAGCCCGGTGTGCATCCGCGCGAGGTCGTGCTGGATGTCGACGAGCAGGCAGCCCATCGCCGAGGTGACGCCGGGGTTCGGCGGCACGACGACCGAGGGGATGTTCAGCTCGCGGGCGACGTCGACGCCGTGCAGCGCGCCGGCACCGCCGAAGGCGAGGAGCGCGAAGTCGCGGGGGTCGTAGCCGCGGCGGATCGAGATGAGGCGCACGGCGTCGGCCATGTTCGCGTTCGCGACGCGGATGATCGACTCGGCGGCCTCCTCGAGGCCGAGGCCGAGCGGCTCGGCGATGACGCGGCGGATCGCCTCCTCCGACAGCTCGCGCTTGAGGTGCTTCGCGCCGCCGGCGAGCGAGGTGCCGAGGCGGCCGAGCACGACGTTCGCGTCGGTGTTCGTGGGGTTCTCGCCGCCGGTGTCGTAGCAGGCGGGGCCCGGGTCGGCGCCGGCCGACTGCGGGCCGTTGCGGAGCGAGCCGGCGATGTCGATGTGGGCGAGCGAGCCGCCGCCCGCACCGATCGTGAGCACCTCGATCGAGGGGAAGATGATCGGGTGGCCGTACTCGACCTGCCACTCCTGCGCCACGCGCAGCTCGCCGTCGGCGACCATCGCGATGTCGGTCGAGGTGCCGCCCATATCGAGGCTCACGGCGTTCGGGTAGCCGCACTGCGCGGCGATGTGCTGCGCCGAGATGGCTCCGGCCGCGATGCCCGAGGCGGCGAGGCGCACCGGGTACTTGTCGACCATGCGCGGGGTCATCGAGCCGCCGCCCGAGTGCAGCAGCAGCAGGTCGCCGTCGTAGCCGCCCTCCTTGAGCTCGTCGGCGAGGCGATTCACGTACCCCGACACGAGCGGCGCGAGCACCGCGTTCGCGACGGCGGTGTTGAAGCGGCCGTACTCGAACATCTCGGGGAGGATCTCGGCCGAGGTGGTGACGGTCGCCTCGGGGACCTCCTCCTCGAGGATCTCGCGCATCCGAAGCTCGTGCTCCGGGTTGGCGAACGAGTTGATGAAGCACACGGCGATCGTGGTGGTGCCGCGCTTGCGCAGCAGCGCCGCGACGCGACGGGCCTCGTCCTCGTCGAGCGGCGTGACGACGCGGCCCGAGTAGTCGATGCGCTCGGCGACCTCGAAGCGGTCGCGGCGGCGGATGTACGGCCCGGGCACGTCGTTGTACGCGTCCCAGAGGTCGTCCTTGGTGCCGTCGCGGATCTCGATGACGTCGCGGAAGCCGGTCGTGGTGACCAGCGCGGCCTTCGGGAAGCGCCGGGTGATCAGCGCGTTCGTCGCCACGGTGGTGCCGTGCGAGAAGAGCGAGACGTCGGTGAGGTCGATCTCGCCCCGCTCGACGCCGTTCATCACGGCGATCATCGGGTCGTGCGGGGTCGAGGGGACCTTGGTGACCCGCATGGTCTTCTCGGTGTCGTCGAAGATGCAGACGTCGGTGAACGTGCCACCGACATCCACGGCGACTCGGAGTTGCGTCATTGCCTACCTCCTGTAAGCGGTTCGTCGTTGAACGTGCTGACCACCATGCGCGTCGGGCGCCGCCGCGGGCTACTGGCAGGAGGCAGAACCGCCCATCGCGTAGTTTGGAGAATGTCCAACCGCATTGGAATCGAGCCGCTGATCGCGAGATTCCTGCTCGATTTGCGCACAGGAAGTTCCCAGGCTTTCGACTGATTTGCGCAGACGGCAAACCGCTGAACCGATTGAAAGGCACCGCCGTGGCGACCTCGCCGGCCCTCAAGTTCCTTCAGGACGTCGTCCGGAACCTCCCCGACGGCGATCAGCTCGGCTACGTGCTCCAGCGGATCTCCCGGCTCGCCGACGCGGCCATCGCGCTCTTCGACGCGCGCGGCGACCTGCTCGGGGCGGTCGGCGAGGCGCCCGTCCGCCTCCTCTGGGAGCACGCCGCCGAGGCGGAGCCGAACAGCACCGGGCGCGTCGGGCGGTGGGCCGTCCGGGTGCGCCGATCGGGGCCGAGCGGCGGGGTCTTCACCTTCGTGCTCGCCACCAAGACCGATGTCGCGGTGCGGGTCGACGACGAGCTCGTCGCCGCGGCCGATATCGCGATCACCGCGGTGCTCGGCATCGTCCGCGGTACCGACGTGCGCCGGGCGCGCGACAACGCGCAGCTGCTCGAGACGCTGGAGCTCGGCATTCCTGCATCGAGGGAGCATCGGTACTGGCCGCGCCTCGTCGAGTTCGGATTCGTCGCGCACTCCGCGTTCCTCGTCGTCGTCGGTGAGAGCTGGGACGGCACGGTGCCCGATGCCGGCTACGTCACCGCCGTGCTCGACGATGCAGCCGCGGCCGGGGTGCCGATCCTGCTCGCGACCCGACTCGTGCGGGCGTCGAGCGATTCCGTGGTGCATGCGCTCATCCCCGACGGCGACGAGGCTCGGGCCTGGCTCCGCGGGCGCATCGCGAACCGCTCGCTCGGCGTGTCGACGCCGCGCTCCCGGCTCGACGAGGTCCCCGCCGCGCTGCGGGAGGCCGAGCTCGCGCATCGCGTCGCCGAGGGGCGCCGCAGCGCGCGCGCTGCGGAGGCCATGAGCGGCGGTCGCGGCGAGCTCGTCGACTACGCGACGATGCCGCTGTCGGACTGGCTCGCGTGCCGGGCGACCGGTTCCGCGCTGCGCGACCGGAGCCGCGCGGTGCTCGCGCCGCTCGACGGCCACGACGAGCTCCGTCATACGCTCGTCGTCTACCTCGCGGCCGGACTCAACGTGTCGCGCGTCGCCGAGCGGCTCTACATCCATGCGAACACCGTGCGCTACCGGCTCTCGCGCATCGAGGACCTGCTCGGCGGCGACCTCGACGACGCGCTGCTGCTCGGCGAGCTCGGCCTCGTGCTCGGGCCCGAGATCCGCGCGCTCCGCGAGGATGACGGCTAGCCCGTTCGGCCGCCGGCATGTACATTGAACACCGTTCAAGAGCATCCGGCTCCGCAGCGTCGAAAGGTTCCCGATGAGCAGCATCCCGACCGTCCGTCCCGGCACCGCCGCCCTCGAGGCGGCCGACCTCGCGCGCATCGCCGTGTTCGCCGCGCTGATCGCCGTGCTCGGTCTGCCGGGCGCGATCAACGTCGGCGCGGTCCCGATCACGCTGCAGACGCTCGGGGTGATGCTCGCCGGCGCGGTGCTCGGCTGGTGGCGCGGCGCGGCCGCCGTCCTCGTGCTGCTCGCGCTCGTCGCCGTCGGACTGCCCCTGCTCTCGGGTGGCCGCGGCGGACTGGGGGTGTTCGCCGGCCCCTCCGTCGGCTACCTCATCGGCTGGGTCGTCGGCGCCGCCGTGGTCGGGCTGCTCGTGCGCTGGGCGGCCTCGCGGCCCGTGTGGTGGCGCGTCGCGCTCGGTGCGATCGTCGGCGGCATCCTCGTCGTCTACGCCTTCGGCATCCCCTTCCAGTCGGCGATCACCGGACTCGGGATCGTCGAGACCGCGGCGTCGAGCCTGATCTTCCTCCCCGGCGACCTCGTCAAGACGGTGCTCACCGTGGTCGTGACGATGGCGCTCTGGCGGGCCTACCCGCGCGCGTTCGCGTGGGCCGCGCCGAGCCGTCCGGCATCGGGGGCCGAGCGCGAGTGATCCGAGCCCTTCGCCACGGCGATCGACGGCTCGACGGCGCGCTGCTCGAGTCGTCGATCGAACGCGCGCGGCGGTCGGCACCGACCGGGCTCGTGCCGATCCGCAGCGCCGATCCGCTCGAGGCCGTCGTCGACGCGCTCGCCGTCCGCCTCGCCGGCGGCGTGCCGCTCCTCGGCGACGACCGCTGGAGCGACGCCCACTGGGCGGGCCTGACACGGCGCCTCGCGGGCGCGCCGATGCCCGAAGGCGCCGCGTGGGCGACCTTCACCTCGGGCAGCACCGGCTCGCCCCGCATCCTCCTGCGCACGGAGCGCTCGTGGCGCTCCTCGTTCGACGCGCTCGGCGACGCCCTCCGCCTCGGCGACGACGAGACGGTCCACCTGCCGGTGTCGCTGCTCTCGTCGATGACGGTGTCGTCGATCGTCCACGCCGCGGCCATCGGCGCCGCCGTCGTGCTCCCCCGCCGGCACGGCGTCGTCGCCGCCGACCTCGGCACGGCGACCTGGGCGCACGTCACCCCGCTCGGGCTCGAGGCGATCGTCGCCGCGCTCGATGCGGGGGCGCCGAGCCGGCTGCGCGCGGTGCAGGTCGGCGGGGCGCCGCTCGGACCGGAGCTGCGCGCCCGCGCCGAGTCGCACGGGCTGCGGGTGATCGCCTACTACGGCGCGGCCGAGCTCTCGTACGTCGCGCTCGACGACGACGGCCGCGGTCTGCGGCCCTTCGACGGGGTCGAGCTGAGGGCGACCGGCGGCCGGCTCGAGGTGCGATCGCCCTACCTCGCGCTCGAGGCGCGCGACGCCGATGGCCGCGCGACGTGGCGGCCCGATGCGGAAGGATGGGGCGCCGCCGCCGACGCCGTCGAGCTCGGCGCCGACGCGCGCGGCCCGCTCCTCCGAGTGCGCGGCCGGCGCGACTCCGCCTTCCTCTCGGCGGGGGCCACGGTGCTCCCCGAGGACGTCGAGGCGGCGTTCGCCGGGATGCCCGGGATCCGCGCCGCCGTGGCGCTCGGTCTCGACGAGCCCCGGGTCGGGGCGCTCGTCGTGCTCGTCGTCGAGCCCGATCCCGCCGTCGCCCTCGATGCGGATGCGCTGCGGCGCCGAGCCCGTTCGCGGCTGCCGCGCTCGCACTGGCCGCGGCGATGGTTCGTCGCGGCGCCGCTCCCCCGCACGGCGGGCGGGAAACCCGCGCGCGCCGAGATCGCGCGGCTCGCCGCCGCCGGCGCGCTCGCGCCGTGCCCTCGGGCGGGTGCCGCAGCGGGTTCGACCGTCACCGAGGAGGCGCGATGAGCGATCGACCGATGATCATCGCGGCGCGGCGCACGGCCGTCGCGGTCCGCGGCGGTCGGCTGCGCGACGTCGAGGCGTTCGAGCTCGCTGCGTCGGTGCTCGCGGCCTGCGTCCGCGACGCGGCGGAGGCGCTCGGCGCGGCGCCGACGATCGACGACGTCGTGCTCGGCAACTGCACCGGCCCCGGCGGCAACATCGCCCGCGTCGCCGGGCTCGCGGCCGGCCTCCCGGTCGACTCGGCCGGCATGACCGTCGACCGGCAGTGCGGCGCCGGGCTCGCGGCGGTGCTCGTCGCCGCCGATTCGCTGCGCGACGGCGGCGCGGTGCTCGCCGGGGGCGTCGAGAGCGCCTCCACGGCGCCGACCCGCATCGCCCGCGACGGTCGCGCGTACGACCGCGCCCCGTTCGCCCCGCCGGGGCTCGACATCGGCATGACCGAGGCGGCGCAGGAGCTCGCCCGGCGGCGCGGCCTCTCCCGGCGGCGGCAGGAGGCGTTCGCGGCGCGCAGCCATCGCCTCGCGCTCGCCGCCGCGGCCGACGCGCGGCACGAGATCGTCGCCGTCGGCGGGCTCGAGCGCGACGAGGGGCCCCGCCCCGGAATCGAGCGCATCCTGCCGCGCCTGCCGGAGCTGCTCGAGCCCGGCGACGGCACCGCGCTCACCGCCGGCACCACCGCCCGCATCGCCGACGGCGCCGCCGCCGTGCTGCTGCTGCCCGAGTCGACGCGTCGAGGCGCGCCCGGACTCGCTGTGCGGGCGGGCGCGAC
>JAAYAS010000220.1 GCA_012719255.1 Microbacteriaceae bacterium
ACGACGATCCGCAGCGGTCGGATGCCGCGGAGGTCGACGAGCGCGCGCAGGTGCTCGGCGTAGTCGCGGAGCACGTCGACGGCGATCTGCCCCGCGTCGTCGCCGGCGGCGGGGATGCCGTCGCGGAGGTACTCGGCGGCGCGGTCGCGGATCGCGGCGAGCCCGGTGTCGAGCGAGATGCCCTTCGCGCCGGCGGCCGACATCTTGATGCCGTTGTAGGCGGCGGGGTTGTGGGATGCGGTGAACATCGCGGCGGCGGCGTCGCGCGCGCCCGACGCGTAGTAGTTCATGTCGGTGGAGCACTGCCCGAGCATCACGGGACGGGCGCCGCGGACCCGGGCGCCGCGGGCGAACGCGGCGGCGAAACCGGGGCTCGAGTCGCGCATGTCGTGGCCGATGACGATCTCGCGACCGGCGAGTCCGAGCTCGTCGACGGCGGCCGCGCCGAGGGCGGTGACGAGCGGCTCGGTGATGGTGTCGCCGACGAGCCCGCGGATGTCGTAGTTCTTCACGATCGCGGTGAGGTCGCCCATCGAGGCGGGATCGGCCGCGGGAATCGAGGTGGTCATGAGGTGCCAGCCTAGCCGCGCGCGGCGACGCCGCGGCACCCGGCTGCCCGGGGGTGCGGCCGTCGGGGCCGGTCAGGCGGGGGCGCCGCCGATCGGCACCGGCTTCACGAGCGTCCACCCCTCGGGCACGCTCGTGCGGGCGGCGTGGAACGCGCAGAGGTCGTAGCTGTGCGGCTCGGCGCGGAATGCGAGCGGGCCGAGCGCCGCCATGCGGTCGCGGTAGTCGAACGTGAGCGTGAACTCCGCGCGCCGCGAGCACGTGATTCGGCAGCAGGGACGGGAGCGCATGCCGACACCGTAGCCCCGGATCGCCCCCGCGCCCGGTTGCCTCGCGGCGACCCGCCCATCCCTCCCCACCCGACCGCCTGCAACTTCCGGTCGGGAGGGCGGGCGCCACGGCGTAGGCTGGTCGGCATGGTTCGTTCGCGTCGTGGGCAGTCGTCCGGAGCCCGCCGCACCCGGGGCTCGCGCAGCCGGCACGGCCGGGAGCTGCGCTCGAGCGCGGCCGGCCCGCACCTGCCGCAGCTCACGGGCCGCATCCCCCGCTTCATGCAGGCGGTGAGCGAGACGCTCGGCTACCTCAACTCGATCGCGCCCGAGCAGATGGCGCCGGTGCGGGTGGCGGTCGCGCCGATGCCGGCCGACGACCAGCACCGCGACGGCATGGACCGCTGGCACATCCGCCCTCCGCACGAGGTGATCCTCTTCCGGGTGCCGATCGAGCGGCTCGCGGGCATGCCGCTGTCGAACTACGCCGACCAGTCGCGCTATCGCGAGTACGTGGAGCGCACCGTCGTCGCGGCGGTGAGCGAGCTGCTCGACGGCGGCATCGACGACCTGCTCGGCGAGGCCTTCTGGGACGACGACCGCGACTGACGCGCGCGGCGCCGGCACCGGATGCGCTGACGCGCGCCGCGCAGGCACCGGATGCGCAGGCGCGCGCCGCGCAGGCACCGGATGCGCAGGCGCACACCGCGCGGGCACCGGATGCGCGGGAGCGCCCGGATGCGGAGCGGCACCGGTCCTACGGGTAGACCGTCACCGGCTCGGAGTCGGCGTTGCCGGTGAGCACCGGCATGCTCGCGAAGCCGCCCGGCTCGTCCCAGTGCAGCGCGGCGACGAGGCCGGCGGCGCCCTCCAGGGTCACGGTGCCCGCCGACACGTCGACCGACGCGCTCGTCCCGGCGCCGACCTCGACGTCGCGGCCGTCGACGCGCACGGTCACCGGCGCGTCGCCGGGGTTCGCGATGGCGAGGCGCGGCGAGCCGCCCGCGGGCACCACGACGGTCTCGTCGTCGCCGAGCGGGGCGGGCGCGGCGAGCCAGGCGTACTCGGAGGGCTCGATCGGCCCGGTGCGCGCACCGGCGACGACCGGTTCGTCGGCCTCGACGAGCACGGTGTACTCGCCGGTCGGCAGTCCCGAGAGCACGACGTCGACGACGACGCCGGCGGGCAGGTCGAAGCGGTAGTGCTCGACCTCGTCGCCGGTCGCGGTGACGACCCGCAGGTCGGTGGTGGTCGGCTCGGCGCCGGGGTTGAGCAGGCGCACCGAGGTGCCGCGGTCGGCGCGCTCGCCGACGTCGGGCACCTCGGGGCCGCCGCCGTGGTCGTGCACGTGGCCGGCGCGCTCGGCGATGTAGAGGCCGGGCAGCGTCTGCGCGGTGGCGGGCAGGGCGGTGGGCGCGACGATCTCGAGGCCGACGGGGTCGAGGGTCGCGGTGATCGCCTCGTGGAGGAACGCCGCGACCGGCGAGCCGGTGGCGGTGACCTCGACGGCGAGCGCCTCGGCGTCGGGCGCGATGCCGGCGAGGCTCACCTGCTGCCGGGTGCCCGGCTCGAGCACCATCTCGGGGATGCCCGGGGCGACGTGGCCGCGCTCGGTGTGCACCGAGAAGTTCACGCGGGCGGGCGCGGCGCCGGGGTTGACGACGTCGAGCACGAGCGAGTGGCCGAGCGTGGTCGAGCCGGCCATGAGCCACTGGCTCGGGGCGGGCTGGATGCAGGCGGTCGCGGTGAATCCGGCGGTGCGGTTCGTCGCGACCTCGAGCGATTGCGCGGCGCTCGCGGCGACGGGCTCGCCGTCGGCGTCGACGGTGACGATCTGCGGGCCGGTGGCCTCGCCGAGGTCGGCGACGTCGGCGCTCGAGCCGTCGGGGAGGCGGAGGTCGGGCTCGCCGACGGCGCTCGCGTCGCCGGCGATGTTCGTGAGGCCCATCTGCATGAGCGGCCCGGCGCACACCCGCACCTGGTCGCCGGCGGCGGGGCGGATCACGTCGGCCTGCGGTTCGATGCCGACCTCGGGCAGCGGCATCCAGCCGAGCGCCCAGACGCTCGCGCCGAGGATGCCGAGGCCGGCGAGGGTGCCGATGGTGCGGTTGACGGCGCTGATCACGGTGCGGCGGCGGCGCTCGGCGGCGCCGCTGCGCCGCATGCGCTTCACCGCGGTGGAGCCGACGGGCTTGCGCCGCCGGCGGGTGCGCGTGGCGGCATCGGCCGCCGACGCGGTGGCCGCGCCCGACGCGCTCGCCGCGAGCGGCTCCTCCGCATCCGCGTCCGCGACCGCGTCAGCATCCGCGTCCGCGTCCGCAGCCTCGCCCGAGGCCGCTGCCTCGCCCACGACCTCGTCGTCCGAAGCCGCTCCGTCACCCGAGGCCCCTGCGCCTGTCGAAGGGTCCGCCCCCGCGTCCACGGGCACGGCCCCGGCCTCACCGGGCTCGCCCGGCGGCCGCCCACCCTCGCCGGGAGCGGCCTGCGGCTCGCCGCCCTCGGGCAGGTCGGCGTCGGGGCGCTGGGGGTCGAGCTGGTCGTCGCGGTCAGTCACGGGAGTCTCCGGTGGGGGCGTCGGCGCGCCAGGGCTCCTGGCCGGTGAGGTCGCCGGTGGCCGAGTCGGCGTAGACGTCGACGGTCTCGTCGTCGAGGCG
>JAAYAS010000221.1 GCA_012719255.1 Microbacteriaceae bacterium
CCCGCCCGCGACGTCGTCATCGCGATCGGCGGCGACGAGGAGGTGCTCGGCGCCTCGGGCCGCGCGATCGCCGAGTCGTTCGAGGCGCGCGGCGAGACGCCCTGGCTCGTCGTCGACGAGGGCGGCGCGGTCGTCGACGCACCGCTGCCGTTCGTCGAGGTGCCGGCCGCGATGATCGGCGTCGGCGAGAAGGGCGCGATGACGGTGCGGCTGCGGGCGACGAGCCCCGGCGGGCACGCCTCGGCGCCGCCGCACCGCACCGCGATCGGCCGCCTCGCCCGCGCGCTCGGCCGCCTCGAGCGCCGCCCGTTCGCGGCCCGCGCGAACCGCACGCTGCTCGCCCTGCTCGCCGCCTTCGAGCCGCGCGCGAAGGGCCGGGGCCGCGCGATGCTCCGGGCGCTGCGCGGCTCGCCGCGGCTCACCGCGCAGGTGTTCGCGCGTCTCGGCGGCGAGCCGGCCGCGCTCGTGCGCACCACCGTCGCGCCCACGCGCCTCGCCGGCGGCACCGCCGACAACGTGCTCGCCCCCGAGGCGGTCGCAACGCTCAACCTGCGGCTCGCGCCCGGCGATCGCGTCGGCGACGTGCTCGCCGGGCTGCGCCGCCGCATCCGCGACCGCGAGGTCGCCGTCGAGCTCGTCGACGGCGCCGACCCGACCCCCGAGTCGCGGGTCGGCTCGCCGCAGTGGCGGCTGCTCGCCGACGCGGTCGGCGCGGCCTGGCCGGGGATGCTCGTGGGCCCCTACTTCATGATGGCCGCGACCGACGCGCGGCACTGGCACCGCTTCGCGCCGGCCGTCTACCGGTTCGCGCCGCTCGAGATGCCGGGCGATCTGCGCTCGACGATCCACGCGGTCGACGAGCGGGTGCCGGTGCCGACGCTCGCCCGCGGCGTCGAGTTCTGGCGGGCCGTGCTCACGGGGCTGCCCGGCGGGAGCGCCGCGTGACCCGCGGCGGCCGGCTCGCCGCGATCGTCGGCGCGCTCGCGTTCGTCGAGCTCACGAGCGGGGTGCTGCAGGGCTACTACACGCCGTTCCTCACCGACATCGCCCGGCACTTCGGGGTGCACGACGCGGATGTGAACTGGCTCGAGGGCGCGCAGCTCATGCTCTCGGCGCTCGTCGTGCCGCTGTTCGCGAAGCTCGGCGACCGGCTCGGGCACCGGCGGATGCTGCTGCTCAGCGCCGTGGTGACGGCGATCGCCTCGTTCGGGCTCGCGCTCGCGCCGAACTGGGGCTGGTTCCTCGCCGCCTGGGCGCTGCAGGGCGTGTACGTCGTGTGGCTGCCGCTCGAGATCGCGCTCGTGTGGGCGCGCTCGCGGGGCGGCGAGCGGCCGGCGGCGACGACGGCGAAGGCGGCGGGCGTGCTCGTCGCGGCGCTCGAGGTCGGCGCGATCGCGGGCGCGCTCGGCGGCGGGGCGCTCATCGACGCGCTGCCGCTGCAGACGGTGCTGCTCATCCCGGCGATCGCGGTCGCCGCCTGCGCGGTCGTGATCGCGCTGTTCGTGCGCGACCTCCCCGAGGCGCCCGTCGAGCGGCACCGCTTCGACGGCCGGGGACTGCTGCTCGTGTCGCTCGCGCTCATGACGCTCACCGGCGGGCTCAGCGCGATGCGCCTCGAGGGCGTCGGCAGCCCGCTCGCGTGGGGCCTCGTCGCGGTCGGGGCGCTCGTGCTCGTGCCGTTCGCGCGCCACTCGCTCGCGCATCCCGACCCGCTCGTCGACGTGCGGATGTTCCGCGACCCCGCGCTGTGGCCGGTGTTCCTTACCGCCGGACTGTTCGGGATGATCGTGCTCGGCGCGCAGGCGCCGCTGTCGACGTTCGCGCGCACCGACCCGGCGGCGGTCGGCTACGGGCTCGGCACGAGCGGCTTCGAGACCTCGCTGATCATCGGCGCGTACGTGCTCACGATGGCGGTCGGCGCGCTGCTCTACCCGCTCGCCGCGCGGCTCGCCTCGCCGCGGCTCGCGCTCGCCGGGGCGGCGGCCCTCGTCGGCCTCGGCTACGGCCTGTTCGTGCCGCTGCACGAGAGCTACGCGCAGGTGCTCGTGAACATGATCATCGCCGGGCTCGGCTCGGGCGCGCTCGTCGCGGCGCTGCCGGCGACGGCCGCGGCGGCGGCCCCGGATGCGCAGACCGGCGTGGCGACCGGACTCACGAACTCGGTGAAGACCGTCGGCGGCGCGATCGCCTCCTGCGTGTTCGGTCTCGCCCTCATGGCCGGCGCGGGCGAGACGGCGGGCTCGCTCGCCGGCTACATGACGGTGTGGATCGTCTGCGCCGCCGCCGCGCTCGTCGCCGCCGGCTGCCTGCTGCTCGTCGTGCCCCGCGGCACGGCCGCCTTCGAGCGTCCGGCGGCCCGCTGACGGCCTCCGCCCGGCCGCGGGTGGCGCACCCGCGGGCCGCCCTCGCCCACGACTGCACTCCGCCCCCCCTCCCCCGCACATACCGCCGACATGTGACCCTCGCGCGGACAACTGACCTTGCAGCGACGTGGTCACTTGTCGGCAGCAGGTCCACTTGTCGGCGCGAGGGTCACATACCCGAGGTATGCGGGTGTCGGTGCGGGCCTTCACAGGCCGGATACCCAGTGCTTGCCGATGCACGAGGACCTGGGATGCCGCGGCTCGACGATCCCCGCGGCTCGCGGACGCCCGCGGCCGCGGAGGCGCGGGAAACGGCGGAGCGCCCGCCGGTGGGGGCGGGCGCTCCGTCGTGCGGGATGCGGGTGGCGGGTCAGCCGCGGCCGTGGCCGCGCGCGTCGAGGTACTGCTGCACCGTCGGGTCGTTCGTGCCGGCGAGCCAGTCGAGCAGCTCGGGCGAGGCCGACGGCGCCGAGGCGAGGTAGGGCCACAGCTCGCGGTGCTCGGTCATCGGCATGAGCTCGTCGGCCGGGGTCGACGGGTCGAGCGCGCGACGGGCGAGCGCGGCGAGGTCGGGCTGGCCGTCTCGCGCCTCGGCGGAGGCGCCGCCGTCGGCCCGCACCGAATCGGCGTCGGCGCCGCGGCCGACCGACTCGTCGCCGGAGCCCCGGCCCTCGTCCGTCGAGCGGCCCGCGCCCTGCGCGTGCGCAGCGTCGCCCTGATCGGACGCGCCGCCCTGGCCGGACGGGCCGCCCTGGCCGTACGCCCCGCCCTGGCCGTACGCCCCGCCCTGACCCTGCGGAGCATCCTGCCCCTGCGCGGCGACCTGATCGTGCGCGCCGCCCTGCGAGCCGCCCGCACCCGATGCCTCGGCGCCCGGCGCAGCGCCGAACGGCGACGACTGCTCGGCCGACGCGTCGCCGGTGCGGCCGTACTGGTCGGCCTGCGGCGCAGGCTCCTGCCCGAACGGCGTCGGCGCCTGGCCGTAGCCC
>JAAYAS010000222.1 GCA_012719255.1 Microbacteriaceae bacterium
AGATCCAGGTCATCAAGGAGGTCCGCGGCCTCACCTCGCTGGGCCTCGGCGAGGCGAAGGCGCTCGTCGACGGCGCCCCCAAGGCCGTCCTCGAGGGCGTCAACAAGGAGACCGCCGAGAAGGCGAAGGAGGCCCTCGAGGCCGCCGGCGCCACCGTCGAGCTCAAGTAGTCCCCCTTCGCTCGCGGTGCTCGCGCCGCAGTGACCCCGGATGCGGGTCGCGACTCCGGTCGCGGCCCGCATCCGTCGTTTCCGGATGCGCGGCGCCGGTCCGGGTTGCGCGCAGCGTCGGTGCGGATGCGCGCAATACCCCGGGTCGATGGGTCATTCTCCCGATGGATTCGTTCGGCAGGCACTGGAAGCGATGAGACCGTCTTGTTACGTTCGAGAGGACTCAGATTCTCCTGAGCAACCCCTGTGCGTCGATGTCGACGTGCGGGGACAGTCGAAGCGCTCGATATAAGGACACACACGCACATGTCGACTCTCACCCGCCGCACCATCTCGGCCCTCGCCGTTGCCGCGCTCTCGGGCGCCGCCGTCGCCGGCGTCGCCGCTCCCGCCTTCGCGGAGACCGCCGAGACCGACCAGAACCAGACCGAGAACACCACCGACGAGACCGGTGCGGACGTCGACGGCGCCGACACGACCGACGGCGACGGCACGGGTGCCGAGACCGGCGACGAGACCGGCACCGGCGACGACACCACCACCGGCGACGACACCACCACCGGCGACGACGCCACCGGCGACGAGACCGGCACCGGCGACGAGACCGGCGACGACGTCACCGAGACCGACGAGCAGCCCGCCGACGACATCGTCTTCGAGGGCCCCGTCCTCGACCTCCCCTCGCAGGTCGAGGTCGGCGACAGCATCAACGGCGTCGAGTACCAGGTGTTCGGCTTCGACCTCGGCACCGAGGTGCTCGTGCAGGTGAAGGCCCCGGGCTCGGACGAGTACGTCGACGTCAACACCGTCACCATCGAGGAGGGCGACGACGAGCTCGGCCTCGGCGGCTACATCGGCATCATCGAGTGGGTCGACCTCGACACCGACGTGAACCTCGAGTTCCCGCTCGGCGACTACTCGCTCCGCATCCTCGGCCTCACGAACGGCGAGGACAGCTCGGTCGAGGGCGTCTTCAGCATCGTCAGCAACGCCGTCGAGGAGCCGACCGACCCGGAGCCGGTCGACCCGGCCCCGGTCGAGGAGACCCCGGCCGCCGAGCCGGCCCCGGCCGCTCCGGCCGACCGCGGCCCCCAGCTCGCCGAGACCGGTGCCGACAGCGGCACCATCGCGATCGCGCTCGGCGCGGGCCTCGCCCTCGTCGCCGCCGGCGCCGGCCTCATGGTCGTCCGCCGTCGAGTCGAGGCGTAGCCTTCACCCTCGTCGGTCGGCCAGGGGCGCAAGCCCCGCCGGCCGCACGGCGGGCGATGATCCGGAGGCGGGTCGCGATCCGATCGCGACCCGCCTCCCGCATCCCCCGGTCGGACCCGCGCAGCGCGTCGCGGGATCGATCGCACCCGATACCATGAGACCCTGTCCGCATCCCGTCGACCGGCGCCCGAATCGCCGAGCGGCACGAGACCCCGAGGGGAACCCCGCATGAGCATCCAGGTGTCGAGCGCCGTCGCGCTCTCGAGCGCGCTCGTCGTCGGCGCGCTCGCCGTCGGCCCGGCCGCCGCCGACTCGATCGAGCTCGACGGCGCGCCCATCGAGACCGGCTCGACGCAGCGCGTCGACGTGCGCTCGACGGCCGTCGACGACGGCGCGGCCGACGCGACCGACCCCGCCGAGCCGGTCCCCGGCGACCCGATCGAGGATCCGGCCGACCCCGGCGATGGCGACGACGGCGCGGGCGACGACGGCACCGGCGACGGCGGCGACCCGGGCAGCACGACCGACCCCATCGGCGGCGACCCGATCGACCCCGAGGAGCCGACCGACCCGGAGGAGCCGGTCGAGCCCGAGGAGCCCGTCGACCCCGACCCGACCGAGCCGGAGGAGGGCGACGACATCGGCGAGCCGGTCGTCCCCGAGGAGCCGGGGCACATCGCGCCCGAGCCCGATCTCGAGCCGGCCGTCTCGCCCGCGCCCGTCGACGGCGCCGAGGAGGTGCCCACGGGCACCCCGATCGAGCTCACCGGCCCCGCCGACCGGGCCGAGCCCGAGGAGCGCCTCGCCGACACCGGCGCGGACGGCGCGCTCATCACGATGGCGCTCGGCGCCGGCCTCGTGCTCGTCGCCGCCGGCGGCGCGCTGCTCGTGCGCCGCCGCCGCGCCGACGACGCGAGCTGACCGCATCCCGCTCCGACGAGGGCCCGCACCGCTGCCGGTGCGGGCCCTCGTCGCGTCGCTCTGCGGCGGCGGGACCGGCGGCGCGGTGATGCGCGATCATCCCCTGGACTCAGGCGGGTGTCGGTGGCCGGCGCTAGCCTGATTGCACGGCGGCGCGGCCGATCCGGAGCCATCATTCGCCGACCCGATCAGAACCAGGAGCATCCATGGGATTCATCAAGGCGTTCACGGGCGCGGTCGGCGGAATGCTCGCCGACCAGTGGGTCGACTTCCTGCAGCCGCCCGCCAACCTCCCGCCGACGGCGGCGCTCTTCCCCGCGGTCCCGGCCGGCACCAACGCCGGTCGCGGATCGAACACGAAGGGCTCCGAGCACATCATCACGAACGGCAGCAAGATCGTCGTTCCCGAGGGCTACGGCCTCCTCACCTTCCAGGAGGGGCAGCTCACCGGCTTCATCGCCGAGCCGGGCGGCTTCATCTACAGCACCGACGACCCGCAGTCGCAGTCGGTCTTCACCGGCGGCGGCATCGTCGCCTCGACGATCACGCAGTCGTGGGAGCGCTTCAAGTACGGCGGCCGCCCCGGCGCGCAGCAGATCGCGATCTACGTGAACCTCAAGGAGATCCCGAACAACCGCTTCGGCACGCAGTCGGAGATCTACTGGGACGACGCCTACCTCGGCGCCCAGGTCGGCGCGATCACCCGCGGCACCTACACGCTCCGCATCGTCGACCCCATCCTCTTCGTGAAGCAGTTCGTGCCCGGCGCCTACTACGGCGCCGACGCGAAGATCTTCGACTTCACCGACCTCGACAACGACGCCGCGGCGCAGCTGTTCAACGAGGTCGTCTCGTCGCTCGCGCCCGCGTTCTCGAACTACACGAACGACCCGGCCAAGGGCAACCGCATGGCCCGCATCCAGGGCGACTCGCTCGGCTTCGCGCAGTCGCTCTCGGCGGCGGTCGAGCAGGGCTACCAGTGGGCCTCGCAGCGCGGTCTGGTCATCGAGTCGGTCGCGATCCAGTCGATCGAGTACGACGAGGACACCCGCGCGCTGCTCAGCGACGCGAAGAAGGCCGACGCCCTCTCGGGCTCGCGCGGCCAGTCGTTCCTGCAGCAGTCGATGGCCCGCGGCTTCGAGGCCGCCGGCGAGTCGGGCGGCGGCGGCAACATGGCGATGCTCGGCATGGGGATGCAGTCGGCCGGCGGCGCCGTGAACTTCCAGCAGCAGGGCAACCAGCCCGGTCCCTACCAGAACCCGTTCCAGGGCCAGCAGCAGGGCCAGCAGGGCTACCCGCCCCAGCAGGGCGACTACCCGCCGCAGCAGGGCTACCCGCCGCAGGGCCAGCCCCAGCAGGGCTACCCGCCGCAGGGCTACCCGCAGCAGGGCCCGCCGCAGGGCTACCCGCCGCAGGGCCAGCCCCCGCAGGCCGCGCCGAGCCCGGCCGACCAGCTCGCGCAGTTCAAGCAGATGCTCGACCAGGGCCTCATCACCGAGGACGACTACGAGGCCGCCAAGCGCCGCGCGCTCGGCCTCGACTAGCCGTCCGCCCGGCCGCGGCCGACCCGTCCTGGAGGAACCGATATGAGCAACGGCAAATCGCCGTTCGGCGGACTGTCGAACGAATTCGAGAAGTTCCGCGACGTGCTGCCCCCGAGTGCGCAGGACTGGGTCGACAAGGCGACCGGTCAGGGCACGCCGACCGACTACCGGCCGCCGCAGGCTCCTCCCGGGCAGTCGTACGAGATGCCGCCTGCGGGGGCTCCCGGGCCCTACCCGCCCGGGCCCCCGCAGGGGCAGCACCCGCAGGGCCCGCCGCAGCAGGGCCCCGGCGGCGGCCCGCCGCCCGGCTTCCCCGGCGGCCCGCCGCAGGGCCCGTCGGTCACCGTCATCGACACCTCCTCGGAGAAGGGCGACGGCCTCGACCGCTGCCCCCGCTGCGGCTCGACCGACATCCACCTGCGCGCCGGCACCGGCAAGCTCATCTGCGCCTACTGCCGCCACGAGTGGAACGAGGCGTCGGTCGAGGAGAAGTTCGGCCTCGACAGCGCCATCTCCGAGCTGCGCGGCACCGTGCTCGCCTCGGGCGCCTCGAACGCGCCCGAATCGACCGACGACGTCGTCACCTTGAAATGCCAGGCGTGCGGCGCCGAGGTCGTCATCAACACCGACATGGCGCTGCAGGGCCGCTGCCACTGGTGCCGGCACACGCTGTCGATCAACCAGCAGATGCCGAACGGCGCCGTGCCCGACGGCCTGCTGCCCTTCAAGATCACCCGCGACGACGCGATCACCCGCATCGACGAGTTCGTGAAGTCGCGCAAGTTCTTCGCGCACCCGAAGTTCGTGAAGGAGTTCGCGCCGAGCGAGGTGGTCGGCGTGTACATGCCGTACCTCACCGTCGACGCGAACGCGCACGTCGCCTACGAGGGCGCCGGCGAGGAGCTGCTGCGCCGCTACACCGTGAAGCGCGGCGACCGCACCGTCACCCTCTACGACGCCGACCAGTACCAGCTCGGCCGGCAGTTCTCGATCCACATCGACGACCTCATGCTCGAGTCGTCGGCGCAGCGCGCCGACATCGACACCTCGCGGAACACGAACAACATCATCAACGCGATCATGCCGTTCGACGTGAAGGAGGCCGTCGCCTACAACGCGAACTACCTGCGCGGCTTCACCTCCGAGCGCCGCGACCTGCAGGTGCAGGGCCTCTCGCACGAGGCCGCGAACCGCATGCTCTCGATCGGTCGCAGCCGCGCCGGCGAGCTCGCCCGCAAGTACGACCGCGGCATCCGCTGGGAGAGCGAGTCGATCAAGGTGCACGGCACCCGCTGGGTCGCGCTCTACCTGCCCGTGTGGCTCTACAGCTACTACGAGCGGCGCGGCGACCGCGAGTTCATCCACTACGTCGCGGTCAACGGCCGCACCGGGGCGACGCTCGGCAGCGTGCCGGTGCGCCAGGGCCGGCTCATCGGCATCTCCACCGTCATCGGCATCGTCGGCACCATCATCGGCGGCGCCCTCGCGATCCTGCTCATGTAAAGGGGACGACGACATGCTCGCATCGACCTTCGTCACCGGCCTCGCGCTGGCCGCCTCGACCGACCTCGCCCCCATGCTGCTGCTGCAGAGCGGCGACGACAGCTCGCTCTGGCTGTTCCTGCTCGGCCCCGCCGCCGGCATCGGCTTCTACACGATGATCTACCTGCGCTACCGCAACACCGACAAGCGCTTCGAGTACGAGCACAAGACCTCGAGCGACATCGCCGACGTGCAGGGCTACGACCGCAAGATCCGCACCGTGCGCGGCGTCGAGAACCCGCGCATCCGCGGCGACCTGTCGCGCGACCCGCGCAAGCGGCTGGGGGAGCGCTCGCGCATCGAGCTCCACTGAGCGAGGGGAGCCGGCGGCGCCCCGACGCGCCGCCGCGCGACCCCGCACGGCGGCGCTGCGCGGCGGCACTGATCGCCGCCCCGCGGGGATGCGGGTATGATCGTGGTCTGCGCCGTGCGAGCGGCGCGAGGAGGATTCGCCTAGTGGCCTATGGCGCACGCTTGGAAAGCGTGTTGGGTGCAAGCCCTCGGGGGTTCGAATCCCCCATCCTCCGCCGAGTGAGAGAACGGCCCCGACCAGCAGGTCGGGGCCGTTCTCGTCCGCCCGGGAGGCGCATCCGGGAAAGTCAGAAGACCCCCCACGCACCCGCCAGAGCCCGGTTACCCTTGCTTCGTTTCCGACCTGGGGGAGTTGGCCTGGATGGCGCCACGTGGGGGGCCGTCTACAGAGTGTAGTCGATCCGCTCGGATCAGGGAGCCCGGCGCGGGCCCTCGGCCTCATCGAGCTCGTCCTCCGGCACCTTGTTGAAGCCGGTGACGGGCTGATTCTCATCGAACGCGACCGCCTGGCGCTTGAAGCCCTTCGTGAGGAACACGAGGTAGATGAAGCCGGCGACCGTCCAGATCAGGCCGCCGATCAGCGCATCCAGGTGGAGGTTCGCCCAGAGCACGCCCGTGAGCACGACGCCGATGCCGGGCATGACGATGTAGTGGAAGACGTCCTTGCCGGTGCGCCGTCGGCCCTCGCGCACGGCGTAGTGGGCGATCACCGTCGCGTTGACGAAGGAGAACGCGATGAGCGCGCCGTAGTTGATGAACGCCGAGATGAGCTCGAGCGAGAACCACATCGCGGCGAGCGAGACGACGCCGACGAACACGACGTTGAACGTCGGCGTGCGGGTCTTCGGGCTGACGTAGCCGAAGAAGCGCTTCGGCAGCACGTCGTTGCGGCCCATGACGAGCAGCATGCGCGAGACCGAGGCGTGCGAGGCGAGGCCCGACGCGACGGTGGCGACGAAGCCGGCGGTGACGAAGAACACCTGGAACACCTGGCCGCCGACGAGCAGGCCGATCTGCGGCAGCGGGTCGTCGGTGAACTCGCCGAACGGGGTGTTGTCGGGGAAGCGCAGCTGCGCGAAGTAGCCGGCGACGAGGAAGATCAGGCCGCCGAGCAGCACCGTCAGCGTGATCGCCTTCGGCATCAGCGAGGTCGACTTCGCCTCCTCGGTGTACATCGTGATCGCGTCGAAGCCGATGAACGAGAAGCAGACGACGGTCGCGGCCATGAGCACCGCCTGCGCCTGCATCCCCTCGTGGATGAACGGCCGCGCGCTGACGAGCGTGCCCGCGCCCTCGCCCTGCGAGAGCTGGATCGACACGAGGACGATGAAGACGATGATCGCGATGACCGCGTAGGCGAGCAGCAGCGTGTTGAGGTTCGACGTGCCCTTCATCGACGCGTAGACGACGGCGGTGACGATCGCGACGTAGACGATCACCCACACCGGCGTGGGGATCTCGGGGAACATCTGCTCCATGTAGAGGCGGATGATGAGCGCGTTCACCATCGGCAGCAGCAGGTAGTCGATGAGCGAGGTCCAGCCGACCATGAATCCGAGATTCGGATGCATCGACTCGCGCACGTAGGTGAACGCCGAGCCGGCGCTCGGGTAGGCGACGGTCATCTTGCCGTAGCTCGTCGCCGTGAACAGCATGACGACGAGCGCGATGAGGTACGCCATCGGCACCGCCCCGTCGGTGATCTCGGACACGATGCCGAAGGTGTCGAAGACGACCGTCGGGGTCATGTAGCCGAGGCCGAGGGCGACGATCGCCCACAGGCCGAGATTGCGTCGGAGGGTCCCGGACTCCCGGCGACCCGTGGTGGCTTTCGACACCGCTGCCTCCTCCTCCGGCCGCGCCGGGGATGCTCGTCCGGCCAAGGGGCCGGTGCGCCGGCGATGCGCCGTCGCATGGGGGATGGATGGGGGTGCAGGGCCTCGTCGCCCATAAATGAATGGTCATCATCGACACTGCGCCGACCACGCTACTCCGTTCGGTGCGGAGCGCAAGCCCCGGGGCCCGTTGGTGTTCTCCGGTTACCATGGCGCTCGTGACCGCGAGCATCTACTTCACGTCGTCCGAGGGCTTCTCCGGGAAGGCCGCCGTCGCGCTCGGCGTGCTCGAGACCCTCACGCAGCGCGTCGGCCGGGTAGGAGTGTTCCGCCCGATCGTCAAGGACGCCGAGCGCGACGACGTGCTCGAGATCCTCGTCGACCACCTCGACCCCACCCTCGAGCTGCGCCCCGCCGACTGCGTCGGCGTCACCTACGACGACGTGCACGACGACCCCGCCGCCGCGCTCGCCCGCATCATCGCCCGCTACGGCGAGGTCGCGCGGCAGTGCGAGGCGATGGTGATCGTCGGCAGCGACTTCACCGACGTTGGCAACCCCGCCGAGCTCGGCTTCAACGCGCGCGTCGCCGCGAACCTCGGCGCCCCGGTGCTGCTCGTGCTCTCGGGCCGCAACCAGACCGACCTCAGCGCCCGCAGCGCCGCCGAGATGGCGCAGGCCGCGGCGCTCGCGGTGCCCGAGCTCGAGGCCGAGCACGCGCGCCTGCTCGCCTGCGTCGTCAACCGCGCCGATCCCGAGCAGCGCGAGGGCATCCGCGCCGCCGTCGCCGAGGCGCTCGACGAGGTCTCCGGCGACGGCACCCCGAGCATCCCGGTGTGGGCCCTGCCCGAGAACCCGCTGCTCACCGCCCCGACCGTCGGCCAGCTCGTCGACGCGATCGACGGCACCCTCTACTCGGGCGACCCGGCGCTGCTCGACCGCGAGGTGCTCGGCGTCACCGTCGCCGGCATGGCGATGGAGCACGTGCTCGAGCGCACCTTCGAGTCGGGCGTCGTGTTCGTCGCCGGCGACCGCACCGAGACGCTGCTCGCGCTGCTGCTCGCCCAGCAGGCCGACTCGTTCCCCTCGCTCGCCGCGCTCGTCGTCAACGGCCCGTTCGAGTTCTCGCCGGTGATCCAGCAGCTGCTCGAGGGCGTCGAGCCGAACCTGCCGATCATCCGCACCGTGCACGGCACCTTCGACACCGCCACCCGCATCGTGAACACCCGGGGCTCGCTCGGCCGCGACCACCACCGCAAGCACACCACCGCGCTCGCCGACTTCGCGGCGCACGTCGACGCCGACGAGCTCGTGAAGCTCCTCGAGGTGCCGGAGCCCGGCGTCATCACCCCGCTGATGTTCGAGTACCAGCTGCTCGACCGCGCCCGCGCCGATCGCAAGCGCATCGTGCTGCCCGAGGGCGGCGACGACCGCATCCTCACCGCCGCCTCGATCCTGCTGCAGCGCCAGGTCGCCGACCTCGTCGTCCTCGGCGACGAGACCGCGATCCGCCGCCGCGGCGCCGAGCTCGGCCTCGAGCTCGACCGGGCCCGCATCATCTCGACCGACGACCCGCAGCTGCTGCAGCGCTTCGCCGAGGAGTACGCGAAGCTCCGCGCGCACAAGGGCGTCACCGTCGACGAGGCGCTCGAGAAGATGCGCGACGTGTCGTACTTCGGCACGATGATGGTGCACCTCGGCCTCGCCGACGGCATGGTGTCGGGCGCCGCGCACACCACCGCGCACACCATCAAGCCGAGCTTCGAGATCGTGAAGACGAAGCCCGGCACCTCGATCGTCTCGAGCGTGTTCCTCATGGCGCTCGCCGACCGGGTGCTCGTCTACGGCGACTGCGCGGTCGTGCCCGATCCGAGCGCCGAACAGCTGGCGGACATCGCGATCTCGGCCG
>JAAYAS010000223.1 GCA_012719255.1 Microbacteriaceae bacterium
ACGATGCCGCCGAAGATCGTCGCCGAGACGAGCACGACGCCGAGCACCATCGAGATCGCCTTGAGCACCGAGCGGGTGCCGGTGGTCTTGCGGAGCCGACCGTGGCGGGCGACCGTGCCCATCGCGGGCGCGCCGTCGCGCCGAGGGCGCAGGGCTCGGTCGAAGTCTCGGCTCAACGGCTTCCCATCTGGACTGGTTCGTGCGGGGTCATTCGCGGAGGGCGTGGGATTCGAACCCACGGGACATCACTGCCCACTGGTTTTCAAGACCAGCTCCATCGGCCGCTCGGACAGCCCTCCCATCCGGCAACGATTCGATAACGGACCGGCCGGTCGCTCAATGGTACTCGACCGACCGACGGCCGAAAAGTACCGGTGGGGGTATGAGGATGCGGCGATGGCGATGCGGGATCGGCGCCGGCGGGCTCAGTGGTCGGAGTGCGGCCCGATGCGGGGCGCCGCGCCCTCGACCGTCGCGAGCGCCTTGCCGAGGCCGTCGTGGAAGAAGTCGCCCGCGAGCTCGTTGCCCGCGTCGAGCACCTCCTGCGGGGCGTTGCCCATCGCGATCGCCCGGCCGCCGCCGGCGGCGGCCCACTCGAGCATCTCGATGTCGTTGCGGCCGTCGCCGGCGACGAGCACCCGCTCGGGCGCGATGCCGAGCTCGCGGCGTACGCGCTCGAGCGCGGTGCCCTTGTTCACGCCGTCGGGGGCGATGTCGAGCCAGGCCGTCCAGCCCACCGAGTAGCTCACCGAGTGGAGGCCGGCGCCCTCGACCTGCTTGAGGAACTCCTCGAGGGTCTGGTCGGGCGCGACGACGACGAGACGGGTGACGTCGGCGTGGAGCAGCTCGTCGAACGTCACCTCGAGGCCCTGCGCCTCGAACGCCACCTCGGGGAAGCGCCCCGAGTAGCGGAAGACGCCGTCGGCGCCCTCGACCGCGTAGGCCGCGTCGGCGAGCACGCCCCGCAGCCGCAGGAGCGTGTCGGTCGGGTCGAACGTCTCGACCCACAGCGAGCGGTAGCCGCCCTCGGCCGAGCCGTCGCGCTCGAGCGTGTTCGCGCCGTTCGCGGTGACGAGGAAGCGCGGCTCGATGCCGAGCCGCTCGCGGATGGGCAGCGTGTCGGCCGGGCCGCGGCCGGTCGCGAGCATCACCTCGTGGCCCGCCCGGCGCAGACGGTCGACCTGCCGCATCGTGAGATCGGGGATCTCGCCATCGGAATCGAGGATGGTGCCGTCGATGTCGAGGGCGATCAGCATCCGCTCGTCGGTCATGGCTGCACGGGCTCCAATACGTCGAGGCCGCCGAGGTGGGGGCGGAGCGCTTCGGGCACGACGACCGAGCCGTCGGCCCGCTGGTGGGTCTCGAGCAGGGCGACGAGCCACCGCGTCGTCGCGATGGTGCCGTTGAGCGTGGCGACCGGCGCCGTGCGGCCCTCGTCGCCGCGTGCGCGGATGTTGAGGCGGCGGGCCTGGTAGGTCGTGCAGTTCGAGGTCGAGGTGAGCTCGCGGTAGGCGTCCTGCGTCGGCACCCACGCCTCGATGTCGTACTTGCGGGCCGCCGACGAGCCGAGGTCGCCCGCGGCGGTGTCGATGACGCGGTAGTGCAGCTCGAGCGCCGCCATCATCTCCTCCTGCCACTGCAGCAGCCGCTCGTGCTCGGCCTCGGCCTCGGCGGGGTCGATGTAGACGAACATCTCGACCTTGTTGAACTGGTGCACGCGGATGATGCCGCGGGTGTCCTTGCCCGCCGAGCCCGCCTCCGAGCGGTAGCAGGTCGACCAGCCGACGTAGCGCAGCGGCTCGGTCACGTCGATGATCTCGTCGGCGTGGTAGCCGGCGAGCGCGACCTCGCTCGTGCCGGTGAGGTAGAGGTTCTGCCGCTCGAGGTGGTAGACCTCGTCGGCGTGCTCGCCGAGGAAGCCGGTGCCGTGCATGATCTCGGGCTTCACGAGCGTCGGCGGCGTGAGCATCACGAAGCCGTTGTCGAGCGCCTTCTGCAGGCCGAGCTGCATCACCGCGAGCTCGAGCCGCGCGCCGACGCCGCGGAGGTAGTCGAAGCGCGCGCCCGACACCTTCGCGCCGCGGGCCATGTCGATCGCGCCGAGCAGCTCGCCGAGCTTGAGGTGGTCGCGCGGCTCGAAGTCGAACACCGGCTTCTCGCCGACGTGCTTCACGACCGTGAAGTTCTCCTCGCCGCCGGCGGGCACGCCCTCGATGACGAGGTTCTCGATCGACTCGGCCGCCGCGGTGAACGCCGCCTCGGCCTCGGCGACGGCCGCCTGCGCCGCCTTCACGCGCTCGCTGAGCTCCTTCACCTCGTCGAGCAGCGCCTGCCGCTCCTCCTTCGGCGTCCGGCCGATCTCCTTCGAGCGCGCGTTCTGCTCCGCGCGGAGGGTCTCGTAGGCGCGGATGGACTCGCGGCGGACGCGATCGGCCTCGAGCGCGGCGTCGACGGTCGCGGGGTCGTTGCCCCGCGCATCCTGCGAACGGCGCACGAGGTCGGGATCATCACGGAGAAGCTGAACGTCGATCACAGCCGCCATCGTAGTGCGCGCCTACGCTGGCAACATGAACAGCCCGCGCGCCGCCGTGATCGTGAACCCGGTGAAACTGCCCCTCGACGAGCTCGTCGACGTGCTCGCCGAGCTCGAGGCCGAGCACGGGCTCGCCCCCTCGCTCGTCCTCCCCACCACCGTCGACGAGGACGGCGACGCCCAGGCCCGCGACGCCCTCGCCGAGGGCGTCGACCGGGTCGTCGTCGCCGGCGGCGACGGCACCGTGCGGCTCGCCGCCGGCGAGCTCGCCGGCACCGGCGTGCCGCTCGGCATCGTGCCCGCCGGCACCGGCAACCTCCTCGCCCGCAACCTCGGCATCGACCCCGAGGCGCCGCTGCGCGACCACCTGCACGGCGCCCTCGCCGGCGGCACCCGCGAGATCGACCTCGCCCGCGCCGAGATCGAGCGGCCCGACGGCGGCCACGAGCGCGTGCCGTTCGCGGTGATCGCCGGCATCGGCGTCGACGCCGGGATGATCGAGCACACCGACGAGGAGCTCAAGGCCCGCATCGGCTGGCTCGCCTACCTCGAGGGCATCGCCCGCACGCTCATCGGCGGGCCCACGTTCCGCGCCCGCTTCCGCCTCGGCCGGGGCCGCACCTTCGGCACCCGGGCGGCGGCGCTGCTCGTCGGCCACTGCGGCGAGCTGCAGGGCGGCATGGTGCTGCTGCCCGACGCCGAGATCGACGACGGCCGGCTCGACGTGCTCGTGATGCGGCCGAGCGGGCCGACCGGCTGGCTCGAGCTGCTCTCGGGCGTCATCGCCGGCTCGATCTCGAAGCGCTCGTCGCTGCCGTTCGCGCGCCGCGCCCACGGCGACAACCGCCGCCTCAGCTACGCGCAGACCGAGACCGCCGTGCTCCGCGTCGACTCGTCGCCCGAGGCGTTCGAGGTCGACGGCGACATCGTCGGCGACATCGTCGCGGCGCGCTTCACCGTCGAGCCCGGCGCGCTCCTCGTGCGCGCGCCCGGGGCCTGATCCGGCGCGGCTAGCGCTCGAGCGTCGCGAACCACGCCTCCGCCTCGGCGTACGTCGCGTCGGAGTAGGCGGGGTCGACCGCGACCGGCGAGGCGACCGCGCGCGGGTACGAGCCGAGGAACGTCACCGACGGGCTGTACCTCCGCAGCCCGAGCAGCGCATCCGCGATGCGCGCGTCGTGGAGGTGGCCGTCGAGATCGACGACGAACCGGTACCGGCCGGGATGCTCGGGGATGGGCCGCGAGGTGATCATCGAGAGGTTGATGCCGCGGGTCGCGAACTGCTCGAGCATCGCCATCAGGCCACCCGGGCGCTCCTCCGGCAGCTCGACGATGAGGCTCGTCTTGTCGCGGCCGGTGCGCGGCGGCACGTCGGTGCGGGTGGTGACGAGCGCGAAGCGGGTGCGCGCGGTCGGGTTGACCTGGATGTCCTCGTGGAGCAGCTCGACGTCGACCTGCTCGCGGATCGTCACCGGCGTGATCGCGGCGTCGGCGATCGCGGGCGTCTGGAAGAGCATCTCGGCGCTGACGACGTTCGACGCGGCCGGCACGTGCGCGTGCTCGGGCAGCATCCGCTGCAGCCAGCGCCGGCACTGGCCGTAGGCGACCGGATGCGCGGCGAGCGTGCGCACCGCATCCATCGGCGTGCCCGGGCGCACCGCGAGCGCGAAGCGGATCGGCACGACGTACTCGCCGACGATGCGCAGGCCCGGGATGGTCGCGAGCGCGTCCTGCGAGGCGGTCACGCCGCCCTCGATCGAGTTCTCGACGGCGATCATCGCGGCCACCGAGCTGCCGAGCTGCACGTCGTGGAGCGCCTCGAGCACGTTCGCGACCGGCTTCCACTCCTTGCCGATCGCCTCGGGCGCGAGCTTCAGCGCCGCCTCGGTGAACGTGCCGGCCGGACCGAGGTACGAGATCGTCTCCATGCGTTCCAGCCTAGGGGAGGCGTTCAACGACGGATGCGACGATGGGGGGTATGCACGAGCGAGCCGGCACAGTTGCCCTTCCCGAAGACCTCATCGACGTCGACGAGCTGATCTCGGCGTACTACCGCAACGTCCCCGACGTGACCGACCCGGCGCAGCGCGTCGCCTTCGGCACCTCGGGCCACCGCGGATCGAGCCTGAAGTCGTCGTTCACCGAGACGCACATCCTCGCGGTGACGCAGGCGATCTGCGAGTACCGCGCCGAGCAGGGCATCACCGGCCCGCTGCTCATCGGCCGCGACACGCACGCGCTCAGCGACCCGGCCGAGAAGACCGCGCTCGACGTGCTCGTCGCGAACGGCGTCGAGGTGCTCGCGGATGCCGACGGCGCCTGGGTGCCGACCCCCTCGCTCTCGCGCGCGATCGTCGCGCACAACGCCGACCCGGCGAACGAGCGGCAGGCCGACGGCATCATCATCACGCCGAGCCACAACCCGCCGCAGGACGGCGGCTTCAAGTACAACCCGCCCCACGGCGGCCCCGCCGACACCGACGCCACCTCGTGGATCGAGGACCGCGCGAACGAGCTCATCGCCGCCGGCAACGTCGACGTCCGCCGCGAGAACTCCGACGGCCGCGTCGGCGCCTACGACTTCATGGGCGAGTACGTGCGCGACCTCGCCTCGATCATCGACTTCGAGGCGATCCAGCGCGCCGGCGTGCGCATCGGCGCCGACCCGCTCGGCGGCTCGAGCGTGCGCTACTGGCAGGCGATCGCCGACGCCTACGGCATCGACCTCACCGTCGTGAACCCCGAGGTCGACGCCCGCT
>JAAYAS010000224.1 GCA_012719255.1 Microbacteriaceae bacterium
GAGCCCTGGCTCGACGCGGCGCTCGAGTCGGCGCAGTTCTCGGGCACCCGCGTCGACGCGACCGCGGGCTTCGACCCCGAGTCGATCCACGACGATCACGGCCACGTGCACGACGACCACGACCACGCCGACGAGGCGCACGACCACGCCGACGAGCCGGCCGACGATCACGCGCACGGCGACCACGCGCACGACGACCACCACGGCCACGACCACGGCGACGTCGACCCGCACGTGTGGCTCTCGCCCGACTCGGCGAAGCTCATGGTCGAGAACGTCGCCGCCGGTCTCGCCGAGGTCGACGCCGGCAACGCCGCGACCTACGAGCAGAACGCTGAGGCGTACACCGGCAAGCTCCAGCAGGTGCACGAGTGGACCCGCGAGAACATCATGCAGGTCCCGGCCGAGGAGCGCCTCATCGTCACGAACCACGAGGCGATGACGTACTTCAACGAGGAGTACCACGTCACGCAGGTCGGCTCGATCATCCCGAGCTGGGACGACAACGCCGAGCCGAGCGCCGCGCAGCTCGAGTCGCTCGTGCAGGCGATCGAGGACAACGACGTGAAGGCGATCTTCACCGAGCAGCAGCTCGCCCCCGACACCGCCGAGGCGATCGCCGAGCAGACCGGCGCCAAGGTCTACTCGGGCGACCAGGGCCTCTACACCGATGCGCTCGGCCCGGCCGGCAGCACCGGCGAGACCTACCTCGGCGCCCACATCCACAACGTCACGCAACTCATGGACGCCTGGGGCTACCCGCTCATCGAGGCGCCCGCCGAGCTCGTGCAGCAGTAGCCGGGCGGAGGCGCCCCGAGAGCGAATACCATTCGCAGCAGGGGAGCCCGACCACCCCGGAGAACAGGTCCTCGTGACACCGTCCGCATCCGAACCCGAGCGCCCCGGCAGCGAGCCGGGGCGTTCGGCCGTGCCCGCCGCATCCGCGCCCGGCACCGCGTCGGCCGACACGTCGGCCGACGTGCCCGACGCCGCTGCCGCCCCGGCCGCGGCCGCCCCGCTCGTGCGCTTCCGCGGCGTCGACCTCGCCTACGACAGGGCGACCCCGGCCTCGACCGGCGTCGACTTCGAGATCCGCCCGGGCGAGGCGCTCGCGCTCATCGGCCCGAACGGCGCCGGCAAGTCGACGATCCTCCTCGGCCTGCTCGGCCTCACCACCGTGCTGCGCGGCACCGCCGAGGTGCTCGGCACGACGCCCCGCCGCGCCGCCCGGCGCATCGGCTACATGCCGCAGGACGACGAGATCGACCCCGAGTTCCCGATCTCGCTGCAGCAGGTCGTGATGATGGGCCGCTACCCGCGGCTCGGCCTGTTCCGCTGGCCCGGTCGGGCCGACCGCCGCGCGGTCGCCGAGGCGCTCGAGGTCGTCGGCCTCGCCGACCACGCCGACCGCCGCTTCGGCGACCTCTCGGGCGGCCAGCAGCAGCGCGGCCTCATCGCCCGCGCCATCGTCGGCGAGCCCGAGCTGCTGCTGCTCGACGAGCCGTTCAACGGCCTCGACACGAAGAACCGGCAGGCGCTCATGCGCACGCTGCGGCGGCTGCGCGCCGACGGCATCGGCATCGTCGTGTCGACCCACGACCTCGAGCTCGCCGAGCAGGTCTGCTCGCACGCGCTGCTGATGAACCGCGAGCAGGTCGCCTTCGGCCCCGTCTGCGACGTGATCACCCCCGAGTACGTCACCGAGACGTTCGGCGAGTCGCACGACCACCACGACACCCACGACGACCTCGTCGCCCACCCGCATCCGATCGTCGGCGTGAACGCGCCGCGCAGGCCGCAGCCGTGACCGACCTCGCGACGATGCTCTCGGCGCCGTTCATGCAGCAGGCGGTGCTCGCGCTCGTGCTCGTGTCGACGATCGCCGCGTTCGTCGGCGTGCTGCTCAACCTCCGCGACCTCGAGTTCGTCAGCGACGGCCTCGTGCACGCGGTGTTCCCCGGCGTCGTCATCGGCTTCGTCACCGCCGGCGTCGACGGCGTCTACCTCGGCGCGATCGTCGCGGCGGTGATCGGCACGGTGCTGCTCACCTTCGCGGCCCGGCGCGGCCTCGGCGAGGATGCGGCGACCGCCGTGCTGCTCGCCGGCGCCTTCGCGATCGGCATCGTCATCGTCTCGCGCACCACCCGCTACTCGTCGGGCGTCGAGCAGCTGCTGTTCGGGCAGCTGCTCACCGTCGGCCGCGACGACCTCCTCGCCATCGGCGTGCTCGGCGGCCTCGCCCTGGTCATCGTGCTCGCGACGTGGAAGGAGCAGGTGCTCGTCGCCTTCGACCGCACCGCCGCCGCGGCGACGGGGATGCGGGTGGTCGTCTACGAGCTCGCCCTCAACCTCGCGATCGCGCTCGTCGTCGTCGCCGCCTCGCGCGCGATCGGCAACCTGCTCGTGCTCGCGCTGCTCATCGTGCCGGCCGCCGTCGGCCGGCTCGTGTCGCGGCGGCTCGGCGTCGTCGTCGCCGTCGCCCTCGCGGTGCCGGTGCTCACCGGGCCGTTCGGCCTCGCGCTCGCCTACTGGCTGTCGGTGGATGCGCGGCTGCAGATCTCGCCGTCGGCGCTCGTCGTGCTCGTGCTCGTCGGCGTCTACCTCGTCGTCGCCGCGACGACGACGCTCGGCCGCAGGCTGCGCCGCGACCGCGAGCCGACCGCATCCGAGCCGCCCGCCACCACGAGCCTCGCGGAGGTGGTGCGACCGTGAGCCTGTTCGACCAGGCGCTCGTCGCGGGCGTGCTCATCGGCCTGCTGTCGGGGCTCGTCGGCACCCTCGTGGTGCTGCGGCGGCGCGCGTTCTTCACCGTCGCGCTCACGCACGCGACCTTCCCCGGCGGCGTGGTCGCCGCGATCCTCGGCGTGAACATCGTCATCGGCGCGGCCGCGATGGGGCTGCTGCTCGTCGCGCTCATGCTCGCGCTCGGCCGCATCCGCCGGCAGGGGCGGCAGGTGGCCGCGGGCATCGTGCTCTCGTTCGGCTACGCGCTCGGCATGTTCCTGCACACGCTGAACCCGCAGCTGCCGACGAAGGTCGAGTCGTTCCTCACCGGCTCGATCCTCGGCCTCAGCACGACGAACCTCCTGCTCATCGTCATCGCGCTCGTCGTCACCTCGGCGGTGCTGCTGCTGCTGTGGAAGGAGCTGCTGTTCTCGTCGTTCGACCGGCCCGGCTTCGTCGCCGCCGGCTACCGCGAGGGCCGCGCCGAGGTGATCTCGCTGCTGCTCATCACCGCGGCGGTCGTCGTGACGATGCCGGCGATCGGTTCGATCCTCGCGATCGCGATGCTCGCGGCACCGGCCGCCGCCGCCCGCGCGCTCACCCGCAACGTCGCCTGGATGCTGCCGCTCGCCTGCCTGCTCGGCGCGCTCGCCGCCGTGGTCGGGCTCTACGCCTCGTTGCGGTTCGACCTCGCCGCGGGTGGCGCGATCGCGCTCGCCGCCGCGGGCATCTTCGTCCTCGCCCGGGTCGCCGGCGCCGCGCGCGAGGCCCTCGCGCGGCGCGCCGCGGCTAGGGTGGGGGCATGACCGACGACGATGCCGCACCCCAGCGCCGCCGCACCTGGCAGCGCGACGCCGTGCGCGAGGCGCTGCAGCAGCAGCCCGGTTTCGTCACGGCGCAGGAGCTGCACCGGCTCATCGAGGACGGCGGCCAGCGCATCGGCCTCGCCACCGTCTACCGGGCCCTCGCCGCGCTCGTCGACGACGACCTCGCCGACACCATTCGCGCCGAGGACGGCGACCGCTACCGCTTCTGCGCCACCGAGGACCACCACCACCACCTGATGTGCCGCCGCTGCGGCGCGACCGTCGAGATCACCGGCGACGCCGTCGAGCTGTGGGCGGCGCAGATCGCCGCCGAGCACGGCTTCACGCAGGTCACCCACGAGTTCGACGTGTTCGGGCTCTGCCGCGCCTGCGCCGGCGGCTGACGCGGCGCGTCCCGGCGCATCCGGGTCTTGTGCCGACGCGGCCGCGCGGGTAGGCTCGATCCTTGGCTCGCTCGGGGGCTCCCTCCCGTCGAGACCGTGCTGGTCGCGGCAACAGTCCCGCCGCCTCCGGCGCAGACAAGAGATCTTGGGCAGCACCATCCGGTGCTGCGGTAGTGAAGGAGACATCTCTCACCATGGCAGCCGTCTGCATGGTGACGGGAACCACCCCCGGTTTCGGTCACCAGATTTCCCACTCGCACCGTCGCACCAAGCGCCGGTTCGACCCCAACATCCAGAAGAAGACGTACTTCGTGCCGTCGCTCAAGCGCAACGTCACGCTGACCCTCTCGGCCAAGGGCATCAAGGTCATCGACGCCCGCGGCATCGAGTCGGTCGTCGCCGAACTCCAGAAGAAGGGTGTGAAGCTCTAATGGCCAAGAAGGGTCAGGACGTTCGCCCGATCATCAAGCTCCGCTCGACCGCGGGCACCGGGTTCACCTACGTCACCAAGAAGAACCGCCGGAACACCCCGGACCGTCTCGTGCTGAAGAAGTACGACCCGGTGATCCGCAAGCACGTCGAGTTCCGAGAGGAGCGCTAGAACATGGCGAAGAAGAGCAAGATCGCGAAGAACGAGCAGCGCAAGGAGATCGTCGCCCGCTACGCGGAGCGCCGCGCGCAGCTGAAGAAGCAGCTCATCGACCCGAACGGCACCGACGAGTCGCGCGAGGAGGCCCGCGTGGCCCTGCAGAAGCTGCCCCGCGACGCCTCGCCCGTGCGCGTCCGCAGCCGCGACTCGATCGACGGCCGCCCCCGCGGCGTCCTCTCGCAGTACGGCATCTCGCGCGTCCGCTTCCGCGAGATGGCGCACCGCGGCGAGCTGCCCGGCATCCGCAAGTCGAGCTGGTAGTCGCACCGGTCCCGTGACCGAGCCGGAGGCATCCGGGTCGGTCGCCTCGAGAACGGCGGGTCCCCTCATCGGGGGCCCGCCGTTCTCGGTTTTCCCGGATGCGGGGAGCGGGTCGGGCGCCGAAGCCGGGAATCCGAGAGGAATTCGGGCGCCGATTCGCCCGAAACCCGCTGAATTGCAGGGATCCAGGCGGGTTGGTGTTAGTTTGGCGACGTTGCCGACGCGCCGGAGAACCGGTCGGGGCGACCGACCATTGCACACGAGCCCGTTGGGCCGACGTCCAACAGGAGGACACATGGCAGAGAAGAAGCAGACCGTGAACAAGACCGAGCTCGTCGCCGCCATCGCCGCGGAGACCGGCCAGAGCCAGGCGACCGTGAACAGCGTCCTCGACGCGCTCTTCCAGCAGTTCGCGACGAACGCCGCCAAGGACATCAAGGTCACGATTCCCGGCTGGCTCTCGGTCGAGCAGACCCAGCGCGCCGCGCGCGTGGGCCGCAACCCCCGCACCAAGGAGGAGATCCAGATCCCCGCGTCGAAGGGCGTGAAGATCTCGGCCGGCTCGAAGCTGAAGAACGCCGTCAAGTAGTCGCGGCGTCGCGGCAGCGACCGAACCCACGAGGGCCGTCCCCGGTGATCCGGGGCGGCCCTCGTCGTCGTCGCGCCCCGCACCGCCGGCGGGGCGCGGGCCGGGGCGGCGCCGCGGGGCGGGAGTAGGCTGGAGGGCACCATGTCTTCCACCGATCAGCGATCGAGCCGGCCCGCCGCGCGCCGCGGCCGCGACCGCCGCAGCCCCGCCGAGCTCGACCGCATCACCAGGGCCGGATGGTCGCCCGGGATCGTCGCCGCGGTGAAATGGGGCCCGCTCGCCCTGCTCGCGCTCGCGCTCGTCGGTGCGCTCATCGGCCTCGCGATCGGCGGCGCCGCCGAGCCGCTCGGCCTCGGCGACCCCGGCCCGGTCGTGCGCTGGGGGCTGCCGTTCGCGCGCATGGCCTACAACCTCACCGCCGCGCTCACCATCGGCGCGCTCGTCATCGCCATCTGGTCGGCGAGCCGCGACGAGCCCGAGTTCGAGCGGTCGATGCTCATCGCCCAGGGCGGCGCGGTCGCCTGGACGCTCGCGACGGCGATCTCGACGCTGTTCACCTACCTCGCCGTGTCGAGCGTCGAGTTCTCGTTCTCGGCCGATTTCGGCCGCGGCATGTGGTTCTTCCTCGCGCAGCTGCAGGCGGGCCAGCTCTGGCTGATGAACCTCGTGATGGTCGCGATCCTGTCGACCTGGGTGTTCGCCTCCCGCTCGAAGTGGGGCACGCTGCTCGCGACGCTGTTCGCGCTGCTGTGCCTCTGGCCCGCCGCCGCGCAGGGCCACGCCGCCGGCGCCGCGAACCACGAGACCGCCGTCGGCGGCATCACCCTGCACTACACCGCCGCCGCCGTCTGGCTCGGCGGCCTCGTCGTCGTCGCGGTCGTCGCCGGCCTCGCCGCCCCGCGCCGCCGACTGCCGCTCATCGAGCGCTACTCGCAGCTCGCGCTCGTCGCCTTCATCATCACCGCGTTCAGCGGCATCGTCGCGACCTTCCTCAACGTCGGCGACCTCGACCGCCTCGTCACCACCGGCTACGGCGCGATCGTGCTCACGAAGATCGTGCTGCTCATCGGGCTCGGCGCGTTCGGCGCGGCCCAGCGCGGCCTGCTCATCGACCGGATGCGCGCGAACCTCGAGGCCGGCGCCCCCACCCGCCGTCCGTTCGCGATGCTCCTCGCGCTCGAGCTCGGCCTGATGGGGCTCGTCGCCGGCCTGTCGGCGGCGCTCGGCCGCACCGCCACGCCGCAGCCGCAGCTCACCGCCGATCAGCTCGCCGCCCCCACCCCGGCGCAGTGGCTCTCGGGCAACCCGCTGCCGCCGCCGTTCGAGCCGGCGCGCCTGCTCGACGTGTGGAACCTCGACCCGCTGTGGACCGCGCTCGTCGTCATGGGCATGGTGTTCTACCTGCTCGGCGCCCGCCGACTGCGCCGCCGCGGCGACGGCTGGCCCCTGTGGCGCACGATCTCGGTGATGATCGGCTGCCTCATCCTGCTCTACAACGTGAACGGCGCGCTCTACGTGTACGGCCGCTTCCAGTTCTCGTTCCACATGACCGAGCACATGATCCTGTCGATGATCATCCCGATCTTCCTCGTGCTCGGGGCGCCGATGACGCTGCTGCTGCGCGCCGTGAAGCCCCGCAAGGACGGCTCGATGGGCATGCGCGAGTGGATGCTGCTGCTCGTGCACTCGAAGTGGGCCGCGTTCTTCTCGCACCCGATCGTCGCGGGCGTGAACTTCGCGCTGGCGCTGCTCACCTTCTACTACACGCCGCTGTTCCGCTGGGCGACCCGCGACCACGTCGGCCACATGTGGATGATCGCGCACTTCCTCATCGTCGGGTACCTGTTCGTCGAGTCGATCATCGGCGACGACCCGAGCCGCACCCGCGCGCCCTACCCGATGCGGCTGATCGGCCTCATCCTCGTGATGACGTTCCACGCGTTCTTCGGCATCGCGGTGATGACCGGCCAGAACCTGCTCGTCGCCGAGTGGTACGGCGCCACCGGCCGCACCTGGGGCCCGCCGACCGCGCTCGAGGACCAGCACCTCGGCGGCGCGATCGCCTGGGGCCTCGGCGAGTTCCCGACGGTGATCCTCGCGGCGATCGTCGCGATCCAGTGGTCGAGGTCGGACACCCGCGAGCAGCGGCGCATCGACCGGCAGGCGAACCGCGACGCCGACGCCGAGCTCGAGGCGTACAACGCGCGCCTGCGGGCGCTCGCCGAGCGCGACGCGAGCGAGCGGGGGGAGCGGTGACGCTCCAGCTCACCCCCGAGCAGCAGGCGGTCTTCGACGCGATCGAGGGCACCCGCGAGCACCTGTTCGTCACCGGCCGCGCGGGCACCGGCAAGTCGACGCTGCTCAACCACCTCTCGTGGCACACCGACAAGCAGCTCGTCATCTGCGCGCCGACCGGCGTCGCGGCCCTCAACGTCGGCGGCCAGACGATCCACTCGCTGTTCAAGCTGCCGATCGGCATCATCGGCAACCAGCCGATCGAGCAGTCGCGCGAGGTGAAGAAGCTCCTCAACACCATCGACACGCTCGTCATCGACGAGATCTCGATGGTGTCGGCCGACCTCCTCGACGCGATCGACCGATCGCTGCGGCAGGCGCGGCAGCGCAAGGCCGAGCCGTTCGGCGGCGTGCAGGTCGTGATGTTCGGCGACCCGTTCCAGCTCGCCCCCGTGCCGCCCTCCGACCCCGACGAGCGCGCCTGGCTGCGCGACACCTACCGGTCGATGTGGTTCTTCGACGCGCACGTGTGGCGCGAGGCCGAGATGCGCATCCACGCGCTGCGCGAGATCCACCGGCAGCACGACGAGGAGTTCCGGCAGCTGCTCACCGCCGTGCGCTACGGGCAGGTCACCGCCGAGATGGCCGGCCGACTCAACGAGGTCGGCGCCCGGCCCGCGCCCGACGACGGCATCATCACGCTCGCCTCGCGCAACGCGCAGGTCACCCGCATCAACGCCCAGCGCCTCGCCGGGCTGCCGGGCCGGTCGATGACCGCCGCCGCCGAGGTGATCGGCGACTTCGGGGGCGCGCGCACCTTCCCCGCCGACGAGCAGCTCGAGCTCAAGGAGGGCGCGCAGGTGATGTTCCTGCGCAACGACGTCGACCAGCGCTGGGTGAACGGCTCGGTCGGCGTCGTCTCGCGCATCGACCGCACCGTCTACGTCGAGATCGACGGCGAGGAGCACGAGGTCGAGCCGATCGTGTGGGAGAAGCTGAAGTACTCGTACGACCCCGCCACGAAGGAGCTCTCGCGCGACGTCATCGGCGAGTTCCACCAGTTCCCGCTGCGGCTCGCGTGGGCGGTGACCATCCACAAGTCGCAGGGCAAGACCTACGACCGCGCCGTCGTCGACCTCGGCGCGCGGGCGTTCTCACCGGGGCAGACCTACGTCGCGCTCTCGCGCATCCGCTCGCTCGAGGGCCTCTACATGACCCGGCCGCTGCAGCCGCGCGACATCTTCGTCGACGACGACGTGATGCGCTTCATGGCCGAGGTCGCCGAGGCGCAGCGCGAGGCGAAGCGGCTCGCGGCACTCGCGGAGGGCTGAGCGGGCGCATCCCGCCGCTGGTGCGGCAGACCCTGCTCGCCGCATCCCGCCGCTAGTGCGGCAGACCCTGCTCGCCGCATCCCGCCGCTAGTGCGGCAGGATGTGCGGCCGGATCGCGTCGGCGACGGCGTCGGGGTCGTCGACGGGGATGCCGAGCACCTCCGACCAGGCGGTGACGTAGGCCTCGAAGTAGCGGTGGGCGTGGCCGCCGCGGTTCGCGAGCGAGAGGGGCATGTCGGCCGAGACCTGCCAGAAGGTCACCCACGGCCACCAGTCCATGCGGTCGGTGACGTCGTAGCCGCGCGGCTCGTCCATCCACAGCGGCTTGCGCCAGATCAGCGAGGGGTGCCACCACACCACCGGGTCGCTCGGGTGCTGCAGGAACATCACCCGCGACGGCCCCCAGGGCGCGTTCGGCGCGCCGTCGTGCCGCACGAGCGCGTCGCCGGGGCGGTTCGAGAACCGGATCGCCGAGCCGTCGCCGATGTCGGGGCGGATCTGCGGCGAGCCGGGGCGGCGCCGCTGCACGAGCTCGCGCCAGATCGGCGAGAACTGGGGGGTGCCGGCCCAGACCGCGCCGTCGAGCCGCTCGAGCAGGTCGGTCGAGCTCGAGAACGCCGACAGGCCGCCGAAGGCGCCGAGCGACTCGCCGGTCATGTAGAGCCGGGGCCGCTCGCCCTCGGGCAGCCGGTCGAGCTCGGCGCGCACCTCGCGCAGGAGCGCGCGGCCGGTGGTCTTCGGCGAGCGGCGGTCGAGCAGCAGCGCGAACGCGCTCGGCAGCACCGTGTACTGCAGCGACACGACGGCGCAGTCGCCGCGGGTGAGGAACTCGAGCGCCGCCATCGACCAGTCGTTCACCCAGCCGGTGCCGGTGCCGACCATGATCACGACGTGCTCGCGCTCGAAGCCGCCCGCCCGCCGCAGCTCGCGCACCGCACGCTTCGCCGCCTCCTCGATCGGCAGCGTCGCCGAGAGGCCGACGTAGGCGCGCACCGGCTCGAGCGCCGGCTCGCCCCAGAACGCGGCGATGTCGGCGGCGCGCGGGCCGTCGCTCGCGACCGCCTTGCCGTGCCGGCCGAGCGACTCGAACGGCTCGAACGACGCCGCCGAGCCCGAGCGCTCGGGCTGCTCGGGGGCGGTGCGGCCCGGCAGCGGGCGGAGGTTGTTCGCCCGGGCGGTCGCCTCGATGCGGCGCATCAGCCGCGACCACACGACCGAGCGGTTGAGCCAGTAGGTGAGGCCGAACATCACCGCGGTGCCCGACAGCGGGGCGGCGAGCGCCGGCGCGACGCGGGCGATGAGCTCGCGGGTCTTCGCCGACGAGGCGCGGAAGAGCGACACGAGCCCGAGCACCGCGGCGGTCGCCGCCGAGCCGGCGCCGACGCCGCGCAGCTGCTGCAGCGCGGTCTGCGGGGTCTCGTCGACGAGCCGGGCGATCTCGCGCTGCCGGTCGAGGGCGCTGATCAGCGTCGCGGCCGAGCCGAGGGTGAGCGCCGACAGCAGCACCGTCTGCCAGGTGCGCTCGACGGTGGCCATCGGCAGGCTCGGGGTCGGCGCGGCCGCCGGGCCCCGCGCATCCCGCCGTCGCCGCAGCAGGCGCGCGGCGCCGCGCCGCAGCGCGCGGGCGCCCGAGCCGAGGGCGTAGCCGTAGAGCTGCGAGAGGCTCACGCTCGCGGCGGTGGTCCACCAGCGGCGGGGGAGGAAGCTCGGGCCGAGCGCGATCCACGAGGCGACGATCGAGCCGACGGCGCCCCACCAGTTCGGCTGCACGCGGTCGAACAGCCGCCGGGCCCGGCGCCGCACGGCGCGCTGGGCGGGCGCGACGCGGGCGGGGATGCGGCGCTCGCGTCGGGATCGGGGCATGGTCACCAGTATCGCGGGCCGGGGTGAATCGGGCGGCGGGGAAAACCCCCCTTGCGGGTACGGATGCGATCGCATAAGTTGTGCCTGCAACCAAAAATACTTCAAGGAGCAACTATGACCGTCATCGAAGGCCTCACGGCCGGCACCTGGCAGATCGACCCCACCCACACCGAGATCCGCTTCTCGGTCCGCCACCTCGCCATCTCGAAGGTCCGCGGCCAGTTCGAGCAGTTCGAGGGCAGCGTCGTCGTCGGCGAGCAGATCGAGGACTCGAAGGTCGACGTCGCCATCGACGTCGCCTCGGTGAACACCAACCAGGCCCAGCGCGACGAGCACCTCCGCACCAGCGACTTCTTCCAGGCCGACGAGCACCCGAAGATCACCTTCACCTCGACCGGCGTGCGCCTCGACGGCGACGACCTCATCGTCACCGGCGACTTCACCATGCGCGGCGTCACCAAGCAGATCGAGCTCGAGGCCGAGTTCGGCGGCGTCACCGTCGACGGCTACGGCAGCACCAAGGCCGGCTTCGAGGCCGAGACGAAGATCGACCGCCACGACTTCGGCGTCGCCTGGAACGCCCCCACCGAGGCCGGCGGCCTCACCCTCGGCGACACCGTCACCATCACCATCGACGCCCAGCTCGTGCTGCAGGCGTAGCGACCCCGACGCGACCGAGCGGTCGCAGGCTCCTCCCGGGCGCCGCATCCGATCACCGGATGCGGCGCCCGTCGCCGTTCGCGGCCGACGAGGTCTAGGCTGAGCCGGTCGGGCCCCGTCTCCGGGGCCGCAGCCGAGGATGCGAGGAAGGAGCCGCGGATGCCCGAGCCGATCAGCGCCCGCGGCGGCGCGCCCCGCTCGCTCGTGCCGGTGCTGGGCCTGCTCAGCACCTTCGGGCCGCTCGCCATCGACCTCTACCTGCCGGCGCTGCCGGGCCTGGTCGTCGACCTCGGCGCCACCGACTCGCTCGCGCAGTTCACGATCGGCGCGTTCATGCTCGGGCTCGCGCTCGGGCAGCTCATCATCGGCCCGCTCAGCGACCGCTACGGCCGCCGGCCGCTGCTGCTCACCGGCACCGCGCTGTTCGTCGTGCTCTCGATCGCCTGCGCGCTCGCGCCGACGATCGAGCTGCTCATCGCCACCCGGCTCGTGCAGGGCGCGGTCGGCGCGGCCGGCATCGTGATGGGCCGGGCGATCATCCGCGACGTGCTCATCGGCGACGCCGCCGCCCGCGCGTTCGCCCTCTTCGGCGCGATCATCGGCATCGCCCCGGTGATCGCGCCGATCATCGGCGCCGGGCTGCTGCAGGTCACCGACTGGCGCGGCCTCTTCGTGGCGCTCGCGGTCATGGGCGCCGGCCTCACGACGCTCGCGGCGCTCGCCGTGCCCGAGACGCTGCCGCCCGAGCGCCGCACCCCGGCGGGGCTGCGCGCCCAGCTCGGGTCGATCGTCGACGTGCTCCGCAACCGCCGCTTCGTCGCCTGCGTCGCCGTGCTCGCGCTCGCCTCGCTCGGGCTGTTCGCGTACATCTCGATGAGCTCGCTCGTGCTGCAGCACGAGTTCGACTTCGACGAGGGCGGCTTCGCGATCGTGTTCGCCGTGAACGGCGTCGGCATCATGGTCGGCTCGATGGCGAGCCGGGCGCTCACCGGGCCCTGGTCGGCGGCGCGGCTCGCGCTCGTCGGCGTGTCGATCGGCGCGGTCGGCTCGGTCGCGCTGCTCGTCGGCGCGCTCGTCGGCGCCCCGCTGATCGTGCTGCTCGCCGCGATGTTCGTCACGGTGCTCGTGCACGGCGCGAACCTCGGCAACCTCACCGCCCTCGGCATGACCGCGATCGACCGCGGCGCCGGCACCGCCGCCGCGGTGCTCGGGGCGCTGCAGATGAGCGTCGGCGCGATCGTGCCGCCGCTCGCGTCGATCGGCGGCGTGAGCTCGATCGTCATGGGCGCGACGATGTCGGCCGGGCTCGTCGGCGCGCTCGCGCTGCTGCTGGTGATCCGGCGGCGCGACGGGGGCGCCGCGCGCCGCTAGCATTCGGAGCATGCGCAGTATCGACGTGCTCGTGATCGGCGGCGGGGCGATGGGGCTCGCGACCGCGTGGCAGCTCGCCCGGCGGGGCCGCGAGGCGGTCGTCGTCGAGCAGTTCGAGCTCGCGACGCCGAACGGCGCGAGCCACGGCGCCTGCCGCAACTTCAACCCGCACTACGTGACGCAGCCGCACCTCGACCTCGTGCGCGAGGCCGAGCAGCTGTTCGCCGAGCTCGAGCGCGCCACCGGCCGCCGGCTGCTCGAGCGCAACGGCCTCGTCAGCCACGGCGGCGGCACCGTCTTCGACGCCGTGTTCGCCCGCACCGGCGAGGCCGGCATCGCGCGCGAGTTCGTGCCGGTCGCCGAGGCCGAGCGGCGCTGGTCGGGGATGCGCTTCGATCGCAACGTGCTCTTCACGCCCGACGCCGGCCGCATCCGCGGCGAGGAGACGCTGCGGGCGCTCGCCGACGACGCCGCCGCGCACGGCGCCGAGCTGCGCTGGGGCGTGCGCGCGACGGCGATCGACGAGCACGACGACCGCGTCGAGGTCGAGCTCGAGACCGTCGCGACCGGCGAGCGCGAACGGGTGCGCGCCGCGGCGGTCGTCGCCGCCGCCGGCGCCTGGACGACCTCGCTGCTCGAGGGCCGGGTGCGGCTGCCGCACCTGCGGGTCACCGAGGAATCGCCGGTGCACTTCCCGGCGTTCGACGCGAGCGCCGAGTGGCCGAGCTTCAACCACCGGCCCGAGCCCGGCGACCCCGTCTACGGGCCGTACTGGCTCGCGACCGTGTACGGGATGCTCACCCCGGGCGAGGGCGTGAAGGCGGGCTGGCACCGGGTCGGCCCCGAGCGGCATCCGGATGCGCGCACCTTCGCGCCCGACGCCCGCTCGGTCGAGGCGATCCGCGCCTACGCGCGCGAGTGGCTGCCGGGCGTCGACGCCGACGTCGTCGAGACGATCTCGTGCACCTACACCACCGCGCCCGACTCGATGTTCGTCTGCGACCGGGTCGGCCGCATCGTCGTGCTCGCCGGCTTCGCGGGCGAGGGCTTCAAGTTCGTGCCCGCCGTCGGCCGCCTCGGCGCCGATCTCGTCGAGGGCGGCGCGCCGTTGCCGGCGTTCGCGATCGACCGCGACTTCGGCGCGCGCGACCGCTCGGGGCTCGCGAGCGTGCTCTGAGGCGCCGCCCCCGAAATCTGGACCCGTCCAGCATCGGCGCCGGGTGCAATCGCGCCGTGCTCGCTCAGGCTGAGAATGATCGTCCAGTCCGATCCGTCGGTGCGAGCATCGGCCGGGGATCCCGGCGCGAGGGCTCGGGTCGGTGCATCCGACGCGGCCGGATCGAGTGCGGAAGGAGGCGCGGGTGAGCGAACGCATCCTGCGGGCGGTGCCGCCCGAGTCGGTCTACGAGGTCTGGCAGCGGAACGTCGACGAGCTGCTCGACCTGCGCCTCGGCGGGGGGCGGGCTCATCATCGTCCGCGGCATGCCCGGCAGCGGCGTGACCGCGCTGCTGCGACGCTTCGGCGCGGGCGCCGAACGGCGCGGCGCCCACGTGGTGAGCACGGCGCTCAGCGAGCACGAGCGCGGCATCCCCTGCTCCGGCCTCGACCGGCTCGCCTCGCTGAGCGAGCGCGAGCGGGAGATCGCCGCGCTGATCGCCGACCGGTGCACGAACAAGGAGA
>JAAYAS010000225.1 GCA_012719255.1 Microbacteriaceae bacterium
GTCGAGCAGCAGGATCGCCGGCTGCGTGAACCCGGCCATGAGCAGCGAGAGCGCCTGCCGCTGACCGCCCGAGAGGAGGCCCACCTTCGCGGTGAGCCGGTCCTCGAGGCCGAGGCCGAGGGCGACGAGCTCCTCGCGGAAGCGCTCGCGGCGCGCCTTCGTGATGCCGAGGCCGAGGCCGCGCGGCTTGCCGCGCTGGAGCGCGAGCGCGAGGTTCTGCTCGATCGACAGGTCGGGCGCGGTGCCGGCCATCGGGTCCTGGAACACCCGGCCGATGTACTTCGCCCGCGCGTGGTCGGGCAGCCGGCGCACCGAGCGGCCGTCGATGACGATGTCGCCCGAGTCGACCGGGAGCCTGCCCGACACCGCGTTGAGCAGCGTCGACTTGCCGGCGCCGTTCGAGCCGATCACCGTGACGAAGTCGCCGTCGGCGAGGCGCAGGTCGACGTCGACGAGCGCGCGCTTCTCGTTCACCGTGTTCGGGAAGAACGTCTTCGAGATCTGCATGACGTCGAGCATGGTTACGAGTCCTTCCCGTTCGGGTCGTTCGAGCCGGGCGAGGAGGGGCTCGCCGCCGCCTCGCCGGCCGCGCCGGCGGGCACCGGTTCGGGTTCGGCGGCGCCCTCGTCGGGCGCGGCCTTCGCGGTGCCGCCCCGGCGCAGGCCCGACAGCCCCAGGCGCTTGCCGAGGCCGAGGCGCGGCATGAGCAGCGCCGCGATCACGATGATCGCCGTGATGAGCTTCATGTCGTTCGGGTTGAGGCCGACCTGCAGCGCGCCGAAGATCACGAGGCGGTAGGCGATCGCGCCGAAGATCACGCCGAACGTGGCGAGCCACACCCAGCGGTTGCCGAAGAACGCCTGGCCGATGATCACCGACGCGAGGCCGACCAGGATGAGGCCGACGCCCATCGAGATGTCGGCGAAGCCGGTGAACTGCGCGACGAGCGCGCCGCCCACGGCGACGAGGCCGTTCGACAGCGCGAGCCCGAGGATCTTCGTGCCGTCGGTGTTCACGCCGAGCGAGCGGATCATCTGCTCGTTGTTGCCGGTCGCCTGGATCGCGAGCCCGAGGTCGGTCGCGAGGAACCAGTCGATGACGAGCTTGAGCAGGATGACGCCGGCGAGCAGCAGCGCGACGCTGAGCCAGGTGCCGAGCACGTCGTTCTCGCGGAGCACGGTGAACACCGTCTCCTTCGTGCGCAGCGGGAGGTTCGCGGCGCCGGCGCGCACCGGGTCCTCGGCGAGCCCCATGATGCGGAGGTTCACCGACCACAGCCCGATCATCGTGAGGATTCCGGCGAGCAGGCCGTCGATGCGGCCCTTCGTGTGGAGGAGGCCGGTGAAGGCGCCCGCGAGCATGCCCGCGCCGAACGCCGCGGCGACGGCGATCAGCGGGTGCACCTCGCGGAACAGCAGCACCGCGGCGACCGCGCCGCCGGTGGTGAAGCTGCCGTCGACGGTGAGGTCGGGGAAGTTCAGCACCCGGAAGGTGAGGTAGACGCCGAGCGCCACCACGGCGTAGATGATGCCGAGTTCGAGTGATCCGATCATCGGTGGGTCCTTTCGTTCTCGCGCGAACGGCCGCGGCCACCGCGGGCCGCGGCCGTTCGTCGAGGTGCGAGACGGATGGGGTCTACTCGATGACCGTCTCGGCCTTGTCGAGCACGGCCTGCGGCAGCTCGACGCCGAGCGCCTCGGCGCCCGACTTGTTCACGATGAGGTTGAACTCGGTCTGCGCCTCGACCGCCATGGTGGCCGGGTCGGCGCCCTCGGTGAGCACCTTGATCGCCATCTGGCCGGTCTGGAAGCCGAGCTTCTCGTAGTCGAGGCCGAGGGTGGCCACGGCGCCCGACTCCTCGACCGGGCCCGAGTCGCCGGTCACGACGAGCAGCTGGTTCGA
>JAAYAS010000020.1 GCA_012719255.1 Microbacteriaceae bacterium
AGCATGGCGGTCACCGTAGCAGGCCGAGGCGGCCGGCCGACGGCGGTCCGGCGCGCTACCAGCGCAGGAGGTGGCCGATCGCGGCGCGGAGGATCTTGCCGCGGCCGCCCTCGAGCTCGTCGAGGAGGTCGGGGTCCTTCGCCTCCTCGGGGGTGACCCAGGTCACCTCGAGCGCGTCCTGCCGCGGCTCGCACTCGCCGGTGACCGGCACGATGAACTCGAGCGCGACGGCGTGCTGCCGGTCGTCGTGGAACTGCGTCATCGGCATCGGCGAGAACTCGGCGATCGTGAACGGGACGAGCGCGGCGGGCAGCTGCGGGAACGCCATCGCGCCGAGGTCCTTCTCGAGGTGGCGCATGAGCGCGCCGCGGACCGTCTCGCCGTAGTGGACGCGGCCCGAGACGAACGAGCGCGCGATCATGCCGTCGTCGTTCGCGCGCAGCAGCAGGCCGATGTGCTCGACGCGGCCCATCGCGTCGACGCGGACGGGGATCGCCTCGACGTAGAGGATGGGCGTGCGGCGCCGGATGAGGGCGAGGTCGTCCTCGCCGAGCCAGCCGCCGTCGGACTCGGGATCGGGGGTGCGCAGGTCCATGCCCCGATTGTGCCCCATCCTCCGGTCCGCATCATCGCACGCAGATGCGCGAGCGGCGAGAATGGCGGCATGATCCTCGTGAACGACTCGCTGCCCGACGACGCGCCCCTGGTGGTGCTGCTGCACGGCTACGGCGCCGACGACCGCGACCTCACCGGTCTGGTGCCGTACCTGCCGAAGGAGTTCCGGTACGCCTCGCTGCGCGCCCCGCAGCGGGGGCCGGGCGGAATGGGGTTCCAGTGGTTCCCGCTGCGGTTCCGCCCCGACGGCATGTCGCTCGACACGAGCGCCGAGGCGGTCGCGGGCATCTCGGCGGATGCGGTGACGGCCGCGGAGGGCGTCTGGGCGGAGCTCGACGGGCTGCCCGCGGCGCCGCGCGCGATGGTCGGCTTCTCGCAGGGGGCGATCACCGGGATGCAGGCGTGGCGGCTGCGCCCCGACGGCTTCGTCTGCGGGGCGGTGCTGTCGGGGTACGTCGCGGTGGGCGAGCTGCCCGGGGATGCGGAGTTCGCGCGGCGGCGGCCGCCGGTGTTCTGGGGCCGTGGCCTGCAGGACGCGGTGATCCCCGGTCCGGCGATCGCGGCGACGACGCCGTGGCTCGCCGAGCACGCGACGGTCACCGAGCACATCGAGCCGTACGCCGGCCACGAGGTCACCCTCGCCGAGCTGCAGGCGCTCTCCGCCTTCCTCCGCGAGTACCTCGGGGGCGCTGAGGGCTGAGGGCCAGGCCCCTGAGCCTGTCGAAAGGTCCGCGTCCCAGGCCCCTGCGCCCGTCGAAAGGTCCGTCACCCGCCCCTCCTGAGCCTGAACCACCAGCACCCTGAGCCTGTCGAAGGGTCCAGGCCCCTGAGCCCGTCGAAGGGCCCGTCAGCCACCGTCCCGCTCGGGCCGCGAGAGCCGACGCAGCGCCTGCGCGAAACGCACCGCCATGAGCAGCGAGGTGATGACGACGAGCCCGGCGAAGATCTGCACGCCCTGCTCCCACACGGGCCGGTCGCCGTCGATGATCGTGGCGGCGAGCACCAGCGCTCCGCCGACGGTCATCGCGATCGCGACGACGAGGCCGATCGCGGTGAGGCCCTCGGTCCGCGAGTGCCGCAACCGCATCGCGGCGAGCACCAGGCCGACGAGCGCGAGGCCGCCGGCGACCCAGGCGACCGTGCTCAGCGCATCCATCGTGCCCCCCTCGCCTCCTGTTCCGGTGGCCCCGACGCTAGCAATCGCGGGTCGGAACCGGCTCAGCGCGGGGTCCGCTCGGCCGGTTCGCAGTGGGCCGGGCCCTGTTCGACCGGCGTTGCCGGGAGGCGGTTGCGGGTTTCGACGGGGCCGTCTGAGCCCGCGGGCCGGGAGTCGCTGCGCGAGCCGAAGGCGCCAGGCCCCGTGCACATTCGTCGACCAGGCGGGCCGACGATGCGTTTTCGAGCTCCGGCGTCGACGAAAGTGCTCGGGGCGAGCAGATTCGTCGACGCCGGAGCTGCGTATTGCGGCGCCGGCCCAGCTGGTCGACGAATCTGCACGCCCGCCCGTGAAGGAGCGCCGCTCGCGACGCGACGACCGGTGTCGGAGGCCTGTGGTTGGCTTGGCGCATGTCGGATGAGGAGGGCCCGCTCGCGGGGTTCGGCGCGGCCACGCGCGAGTGGTTCCGCGGTGCCTTCACGGCGCCGACGCGGGTGCAGCGCGAGGCGTGGGCATCGATCGCCGAGGGGCGGAGCACGCTCGTCGTCGCACCGACCGGTTCGGGCAAGACGCTCGCCGCGTTCCTCTGGGCGCTCGACCGGCTCGCGCTCGGCGAGCCGGTCGCGCCCCCGCCGGCCGCGCCCGTCGGAGCCCCCGGCGCTCCGCTCGGCCCCGACCCTTCGACGAGCTCAGGAGCCTCCGCAACTCCGCCGGCCGAGCCCGTCGATGCCCCCGCCACCCACCCCTCGACGAGCTCAGGGGACGACCCGCTCGGGCCGGCCACGCGCATCCTCTACATCTCGCCGCTGAAGGCGCTCGGCGTCGACGTCGAGCGCAACCTCCACGCCCCGCTCGTCGGCATCCGGCAGACCGCGCTGCGGCTCGGCATCGACGCGCCGCGCATCACCGTCGGCGTGCGCTCGGGCGACACGCCCGCATCCGAGCGCCGGCGGCAGCAGGCGCACCCGCCCGACGTGCTGATCACGACCCCCGAGTCGCTCTACCTGCTGCTCACCTCGACGGCACGGCGCACGCTGCGGCACGTCGAGACCGTGATCGTCGACGAGGTGCACGCCGTCGCCGGCACGAAGCGCGGCGCCCACCTCGCGCTCTCGCTCGAGCGGCTCGATGCCCTGCTCGCGCGTCCCGCCCAGCGCATCGGCCTGTCGGCGACGGTGCGGCCGCTGGATGCGGTGGCGCAGTTCCTCGGCGGCGCACGGCCCGTGCACGTGGTCGCGCCGCCGAGCGCGAAGGCGTTCGACCTCAAGGTGGTCGTGCCCGTCGACGATCTCAGCGATGTCGGGGCCGCCGGTGCGCCGCCGCCGGTCGACGACGGCATCGTGTTCGGCGACGCCACGCAGTCGGTGCGCGACGAGGCGCCGCGGGCGGGGTCGATCTGGCCGCATCTCGAGGCCGAGATCGTCGACCGCGTGCTCGAGCACCGCTCGACGATCGTGTTCGTCAATTCGCGCGGACTCGCCGAGCGGCTCACCGCCCGCCTCAACGAGCTCCACGACGAGCGGGTGGCCGCCGACGCCGGCAGCGGGTCGAGCCCCGGCGACGCCGCACCCCGCCCCGAACCGGCCGCGGGGCGTCGAGACCCGCCCGCGCCCCGCGCCCTCGGCGCGCAGCTCATGGGCGGCTCGGGCGCCTTCGACGGCGCCCCGCCCGAGCTCGCGCGCGCCCACCACGGCTCGGTGAGCAAGGAGACCCGCGCCGAGGTCGAGGACGCCCTCAAGCAGGGCCGGCTGCGCTGCGTCGTCGCCACCTCGAGCCTCGAGCTCGGCATCGACATGGGCGACGTCGACCTCGTCATCCAGGTCGAGTCGCCGCCGTCGGTCGCGAGCGGACTGCAGCGCCTCGGCCGCGCCGGCCACCAGGTCGGCGAGGTGTCGCGCGGCGTCGTGCTGCCGAAGCACCGCGCCGACGTGCTGCGCTCGTCGGTCGCCGCGGCCCGCATGATCGTCGGCAGCATCGAGGCGATCTCGCCGATCGTCAACCCGCTCGACGTGCTCGCCCAGCAGATCATCGCCGCCTCGGCGGTCGACCGCTGGCGCGTCGACGACTGGCTCGAGCTCGTGCACCGCGCCGCCCCGTTCGCGACGCTGAGCCGGGCGCTGCTCGACAGCGTGCTCGACCTGCTCGCCGGCAAGTACCCGTCCGACGAGTTCGCGCAGCTGCGCCCCCGCATCCTCTGGGACCGCGACGCCGACGCGTTCGAGGGCCGCCCCGGTGCGCAGCGGCTCGCGGTGACGAGCGGCGGCACCATCCCCGACCGCGGCATGTTCGGCGTGTTCATGCTCACCGGCGCCGAGGACGGCCCCGAGGCCGACGACCCGAGCACCGCCTCCGCCGGGCAGCGGCGCGTCGCCGGCCGCCGCGTCGGCGAGCTCGACGAGGAGATGGTCTACGAGTCGCGCGTCGGCGACGTCATCGCGCTCGGCGCGACGTCGTGGCGCATCCGCGAGATCGGTCCCGACCAGGTGCGGGTCGTGCCGGCCTTCGGCGAACCGGGCCGCCTGCCGTTCTGGCGCGGGGATGCGGTGGGCCGGCCCGCGGAGCTCGGCGCGGCGATCGGTGCGACCGCCCGCGGGATCGCGACGGCGCTCGCCCGCCCGGCCGGGCCCGGCCGTCGTGGCGCGGCCGGCGCCGCGAGCGCCGCGTCCGCGTTGCCCGCTCCGCTGCCCGAGCTCCTCGACGAGCGCGCGCAGGCGAACCTCGTCGCGTACGTCCGCGAGCAGGTCGAGACCACCGGCCAGGTGCCCTCCGACCGCACGCTCGTCGTCGAGCGCAACCGCGACGAGCTCGGCGACTGGCGGGTGATCCTGCACTCGCCGTACGGCCGCCGGGTGCACGCGCCGTGGGCGCTGATGGTGACCGCGCGGGTGCGCGAGCGGTTCGGGATGGAGGCGTCGGCGGTCGCGAGCGACGACGGCATCGTCGTGCGGGTGCCCGACGTCGACGCCGATCCGCCCGGCGCCGAGCTGTTCGCGTTCGAGCCCGACGAGGTCGAGCCGACGGTCACCGCCGAGGTCGGGTCGTCGGCGCTGTTCGCGGCGCGGTTCCGCGAGAACGCGGCGCGGGCGCTCATCCTGCCGCGGCTGCATCCGGGCAAGCGCTCGCCGCTGTGGCAGCAGCGGCTGCGGGCGGCGCAGCTGCTCGAGGTGGCGCGCCGCTACCCCGACTTCCCGATCATCCTCGAGACGGTGCGCGAGGTGCTGCACGACGTCTACGACCTGGAGGCGTTCGGCGAGCTGCTGCGACGGGTCGCCGCGCGCGAGGTGCAGGTCGTGGAGGTGGTGACGCAGGAGCCGTCACCGTTCGCGCGGACCCTGCTGTTCGGCTACGTCGGCGAGTTCATGTACGAGGGCGATCAGCCGCTCGCCGAGCGGCGCGCCGCGGCGCTCTCGCTCGACCCGAACCTGCTCGCCGACCTGCTCGGCGCGACGTCGCTGCGCGAGCTGCTCGACCCCGAGGCGATCGAGCAGGTCGAGGCCGAGCTGCAACGGCTCGCGCCGGGATTCCGCGCCCGCGACCTCGAGGGCGTCGCCGACCTGCTGCGCCTCCTCGGCCCGCTCTCGCCCGCCGAGATCGCCGCCCGCCTCGACCCCGCGCACCCGCCGGCCGAGCCTGTCGAAGCCCACCCGACGCACGAGCCGGCCGAGCCTGCCGATGCCCACCCCGCGCAGCCGCCGGGTGAGCCTGTCGAAGCCCACCCGACGCACCCGCCGGCCGAGCCCGCCGAAACCCACCCCACGCACCCGCCGGCTGAGCCTGTCGAAGCCCACCCGGACCCTTCGACAGGCTCCAGGACCTCGACACGCTCCGGGACCTCAACAAGCTCAGGGCCCTCGACGGCCTCAGTGCACTCGGCCACCGCCATCGTCGACACCCTCGTGGCCGCCAATCGCGCCCTGCGGGTCCGCATCGCCGGCGAGGAGCGCATCGCGGCCATCGAGGACGCCGCGCGTCTGCGCGACGCCCTCGGCGTGCCCCTGCCGATCGGCGTGCCCGCCGCGTTCATCGAGCCGGTCGCCGATCCGCTCGGCGACCTCGTCGGCCGCCATGCCCGCACGCACGCCCCGTTCGCGGTCGCCGACGCCGCCGCCCGGCTCGGACTCGGCGAGGCCGTCGTCGCCGATGTCCTCCGCCGCCTCGAGCTCGCCCGCCGCGTCGTGCGCGGCGAGTTCACGCCCGGACGCACCGGCGACGAGTGGGTCGACGAGCGGGTGCTGCGCCGCATCCGCGCCCGCACGCTCGCGAAGCTCCGCCACGAGGTCGAGCCGGTGCCGCAGGCCGCGTACGCCCGGTTCCTGCCCGAGTGGCAGCGCATCGGCGCCGACGGCGGCGAGCTGCGCGGACTCGACGGGCTCGTCACCGCGATCGACCAGCTGCAGGGCGCGCCGATCCCCGCATCCGCCTGGGAATCGCTCGTGCTGCCGGCGCGCATCGCCGACTACGCCCCCGCGATGCTCGACGAGCTCCTCGCCGCCGGCGAGGTGCGCTGGCGCGGGCACGGCGCGATCGGCGGCGCCGACGGCTGGCTGAGCCTCCACCTCGCCGACACCGCCGGGCTCACGATGCCCCCGGATGCGGCCGAGTCGCCCGAGCTCTCGCGGCTCGCCGCGCGCGTGCTCGAGCTGCTCCGCAGCGGCGGCGCGATGTTCGTGCCCGACCTCGCCCGGGCGCTCGGCGACGGCGCCCCCGCCGATGGTACGGGCGGCGATGGCACCGCGCGTCGCCCTGAGCCACTCGAAGGGCATCGAACGCTCGGCGGCCCGAACCCGCCCGCCGCCGCGCCCACCGCCCCGAGCTACGACGACCTCGCCGACGCGCTCTGGGAGCTCGCCTGGGCGGGACTCGCCACCACCGACTCGCTCGCCCCGATGCGCGCGATGCTCGCCGGCCCGGCCGGCGCGAAGTCGGCGTCGGCCCACCGCACCGCCGCCCGCCCCGCCCGCGGACGCCTCTACCGCGGCCGGATCGGCGGCGAGCGGCTCGCGCCGCAGGTGCCGCCGCGCGCATCCGGCCGCTGGTCGTGCACCGCGCCGGGTGCCGACGACCCCACGTTGCGCGCGCAGGCCCTCGGCGAGCTGCTCCTCGACCGGTACGGCGTCGTCACGCGCGGCGCGGTCGAGGCGTCCGACGTCGTCGGCGGCTTCGGGCTCGTCTACCGCGTGCTCGCGAAGTTCGAGGAGGCCGGGCACGCCCGCCGCGGCTACTTCATCGAGCGGCTCGGCGCCGCCCAGTTCTCGACCGCCGGCGCCATCGACCGGTTGCGGCGCGCCGACGACTCCCGCTTCGCCGAGGCGCCGCCCCGCCGCGCCCTCACCCTCGCCGCCACCGACCCCGCGAACCCCTACGGCGCGGCCCTCCCCTGGCCCGAGGCGCCCGGCGCCCACCGCCCCGGCCGCAAGGCCGGCGGACTCGTCACCCTCGTCGACGGCGCGCTCGTGCTCTACGTCGAGCGCGGTGGCAAGACCCTGCTCGTGCTCGACGCCGACGAGGCCGCGCAGCGCGCCGCCGCCCGCTCGCTCGCCGACACGGTGCGCGCGGCCCGCATCCCCAACCTCGTCATCGAGAAGGCGAACGGCGACTACGTGCTCGGCACCCCCATCGCCACCTGGCTGCAGGAGGCCGGCTTCGTCACCACGCCCCGGGGCCTGCGCCTGCGCCCCTGACCGGCGACGGGCGACGGGCAGCCGGTCACAACCCGGCCGATCGGCGCCCGCCGCCGATCAAGCGCATCGCAACCGGTCGGCCCCACCGCCGATCAAGCGCATCGCAACCGGTCGGCCCCACCGCCGATCAAGCGCATCCCGGCCGGTCGACCCCGCCACCGATCATTCGCCTCCCTGCCGGTCACAACCCCATCCCGACCGGTCGACCGCAGGCGGGCCGGTCAATCGCATCCGGGCCGGTCAATCGCATCCGGGCCGGTCGACCGAGGACCGACCGCTCCCCCGGGACCGGCCAGACTGCAGACCACCGGCCCACCTGCAAACCACCGGCCCACCTGCAGCCCACCTGCAACCCGCCGGGCACCCACCTGCAGCCCACCGGGCAGTCTCCGCAGACCGGTCACCGCATCCCGGCCGGTCGACCGCATCCCGGCCGGTCGACCGAGGACGGGCCGCCCCCACGGGGCCGGCCGAGCTGCAGCACACCGGCCGCCCTGCGAACCACCGGCCCACCTGCAGACCACCGGCAGCCCAGAAACCCACCGGCCGACCGCCGTGCTACCCGCCCCGCACCCCGCCGATGCGCGAGGATGGTCGACGACGCGAGGAGGTGCCGGATGCCCGAGGGCGACTCCGCATGGCGCGCCGCGCACCACCTCGGCCGCGCGCTCGCCGACCGCACCGTCGAGCGCTTCGAGCTGCGGGTGCCCGCGCACGCGACGGCCGACCTGCGCGGCGAGCGCATCGCCGGCGCCGACGCCCGCGGCAAGCACGTGCTGCTGCGCATCGGCAGGTTCACGGTCCACTCGCATTTCGGCATGGACGGCTCGTGGCGGCTCGTGCCGCCCGGCGAGCAGGATGCGGCAGGGCGCGTCGCCGGCGCCCCGCCGCCGCTGACCGGGCGCACCGCGCAGCGCGGCGCCGCGAGCAGCGGCTCGCAGACCGGGCCCGACGCAGCAGACAACACCTCGCGGGCCCGACGCGGCGCCGCAAGGAGCGCCTCGCAGGCCCGACCCGGCGCTGCAGGCAGCGCGTCGCGGGCCCGCCCGAGCGCCCGCCTGCAGCGCGGCCCGAGCACGGGCTGGCCTGCGGCCCACCGGATCCGCGCGATCATCGGCACCGACGCGGTGATCGCCCTCGGCATCGACCTCGCCGTCTGCGACCTCTGGCCGACCGCCGACGAGCACCGGCACCTCGGCCATCTCGGGCCCGACCTGCTCACCGACGCGCCCGACCTCGACGAGGCCGCCCGCCGCATCCTCGCCGAGCCCGACCGGCCGATCACCGGCGCGCTGCTCGATCAGCGCAACGTCGCCGGGCTCGGCAACGAGTACGTCACCGAGATGTGCTTCCTGCGCGGGGCGCTGCCGTCGCGCACGGTCGCCGAGGCCGGCGACATCGGCGAATGGCTCGCGCTCGGCCGCCGCCTGCTGCTCGCGAACCGCGACCGCGTCGAGCGCACCTTCACCGGCGACCTCCACGACGGCGCCTGGGTGTTCGGCCGCGAGGGCCTGCCGTGCAAGCGCTGCGGCGCGATCATCGAGGCCGGCGAGCACGACTCGGGCTACCGCGGCGCCGAGCGGCGCGACTCGAGCTGGTGCCCGCACTGCCAGCGCTGACGCACCGAGCACGATCGTCGCTCCAGCGAGTCGGCGGCGACGAACGAGCCGGAACCGTCGACGAATCTGCACACCGCCGCACCCCGCGCCTCCGCACCGAGCACGATCGTCGACGCAGCTCGGCCGAGCTGCCATCGTCGACCCGCCTGGACGACGATTGTGCACGCGCCGAGCACCGGCGAGGGGCCCCGCGCCGACCACCGGCAACGGGCCCCGCGCCTACGCCCGGATCAGCGCGAGCGCCGCATCCCGCACGCGCTCCATGAGCCCCGCCTCCGAGGCCTCGACGTTGAGCCGCAGCAGCGGCTCGGTGTTCGAGGGGCGCACGTTCGCCCACCACCAGCCGTCGGCCGCGGCGCCCGAGAACGTGAGCCCGTCGAGCTCGTCGACCTCGGCCTCGCCGGCCCACGCCGCCACGAGCCGCTCGTAGGCGGCCGGCACGTCGTCGACGGTCGAGTTGATCTCGCCCGACGCGAAGTAGGGGGTCTGCGCCGCCGCGAGCCGCGAGACCGGCGCGTCCCCGCCGCCCACGAACGCGAGCACGTGCATCGCCGCGAGCATGCCGTTGTCGGCGCCCCAGAAGTCGCGGAAGTAGTAGTGCGCCGAGTGCTCGCCGCCGAACACGGCGCCGGTGCGGGCCATCTCGGCCTTGATCAGCGAGTGGCCGACGCGAGTGCGCACCGGCGTCGCGCCGAGCCGCTCGATCGTCTCGACCACGTGGCGCGACGTGAGGAGGTTGTGGATCACGGTCGGCGCGTCCTCGCCGGCGGCGCGCACCCGCTCGACCTCGCGGGCGGCGACGATCGCGCACACCGCCGAGGGCGAGACGGGCGCGCCGTGCTCGTCGACGACGAAGCAGCGGTCGGCGTCGCCGTCGAACGCGAGGCCGAGGTCGGCGCCCTCGGCGACGACGCGGGCCTGCAGGTCGACGAGGTTCGCCGGGTCGAGCGGGTTCGCCTCGTGGTTGGGGAAGCTCCCGTCGGGCTCGAAGTACATCGGCACGATCTCGAGGGGCAGCTCGTCGAGCCCGGCGGCCGTGCCGAGCACGG
>JAAYAS010000226.1 GCA_012719255.1 Microbacteriaceae bacterium
CCGAGCGAGGTGCCGTCGGCGCCGAGGGGGTCGAGGATGCGGTCGCGCAGGAGCCCCGGGAGCGCCTCGGCGGAGAGCCCGGTCGCGCGGCGCGCGACCTCGCCGAGGATGAACCCCCACGCGAGCCATTCGTAGGCGGGCTTCGCGTCGTGGCGGCGGATCGGCGGCGCGGGGGCGATCGCGGCGGTGGCGCGCCGCCAGTCGGTCATCGCGGCGACCTCGGCGAGGGTGCTTCCGGCGCGGGGCACGCCCGAGCGGTGCCGCAGCACGTCGAGGATCGTCGCCCGCTTGCCGTGCCGACCGAACTCGGGCCAGTGGTCGGCGACCGGATCGTCGACGTCGAGGGCGCCGTCGTCGTGGAGCGCCCACACGAGCGTCGCGATCCACAGCTTCGACACCGAGAACGGCCAGAAGGCCGCCTCGGGGCCGACGCCGAGCCGCTCGTCGAGCACCGTCTCGCCGCGGTGCCGCACGAGCAGGTGCGCGCGGCCGCCGCGGCGGCGCAGGAGGCGGCGCGCCTCGTCGAACGTCGTCATCGAAGCAGTCTCGCGGCAGCGGATGTGCGCTGCCGCAGAAGGCGGTCCGCCGATGCAGCCCGCCCCGACCGCGTGCTGGCTAGGCTGAGGGCATGTCCGATCCGGTCTCCCTGCGGATCCCGGTGCTCGCCAGCGCGGTCGAGGTGCGGGGGCTCGACGAGGCGCAGGCGCGCGAGCTCGAGCGCGTGTGGCGCCGGTGCGGGCCGGTGCGCGTGACGCCGATCGACGCGGATGCGCCGCGAGACGCGGCGGTCGTGATCGATCGTCGAGCGCTGCCGGCGCTCGACGAGCGCGCCTTCGGCGAGCATCTGGTCGGCACGGCGACGCTCGCCGCCATCGAGTCGAGGGCCGGCGAGCGGCTGCTCCTCCACGGCGCCGCCCTCGCCGAGCCGAGCACCGGGGCGACGATCGCGCTCGTCGGCCCCTCCGGGGCCGGCAAGACGACGGCGACCCGCGAGCTCGGCCGCCGGCTCGCGTATCTCACCGACGAGACGGTCTCGATCGGCGCCGACCTCGACGTCGAGCGCTTCGAGAAGCCGCTGTCACGACTCGTCGACGGCCGTCGGCCGAAGCGGCAGCACGCGCCCGACGAGCTCGGGCTGCGGCCGGGCGTCGACGGCGCGCGGCTGGCGGTGATCGCGGTGCTCGCGCGGGATCCCGGAGCCGAGGGGGCGCCCGAGGCGCGCCGCCTGCCGATCGTGGAGGCCCTCGCGGCGCTCGCCCCGCAGACGTCGTCGCTCGCCCGGCTGCCGCGCGGTCTCGTGCGCCTGTGCGCGACCATCGACGCCTGCGGCGGTGCCGTCGAGCTGCGCTACGCCGAGGCGTCCTCGCTGCCGCCCCTCGTCGACGAGCTGCTCGCCGGCCGGGTGCCGGCGGGGCCGGTGGGACGCTGGCGGGCGGTCGACGCCGAGGCGCTGGGCCTCGGGGCGAGCGAGCCCGCGGGCGATGCGGCGCGCTACCGGCGCGGCGAGGTCGGCGATGCGGTCGAACTCGACGAGGGGCTCGCCGTGCTCGGTCATCGCGGCCTGACGGTGGTCGCGGGCCTCGCGCCGACGGTGCTCGCCGCGGCATCGGAGTGGCGCACGCGGGCCGAGCTCGTCGATGCCGTGCGCCGCGAGTTCGGGGCGCATCCCGATGCCGACCGGCTGGTCGACGAGACGCTCGCCGCGCTGGTCGAGCACCGCCTGCTCGAGCGCCGCGATGGGGTGGTCCATTAGCCGCCACCGGGGCGGCCGGCCGGATCGCGCTCGGGTGCTGGCGAGCGCCAGTGGCGTGCGCGGACGAGCAGAGGGGCCTCGGCGGATGCGCGCATCCGCCGAGGCCCCTCGCTGCGAGCGGTCGCCTAGGAGTCGGCGGTGTGCTCGGTGAACTCGGGGAGGTCGGTCTCGTCGACCGACTGCATGCGCATCGAGCCGCCGGCGTAGGTGCCGAGCGTGCCGTTGCGGCGCTCGAAGGTGAGCGTCTGCGGGCCCGTGCCGTCGTTGATGTCGATGTCGATCGACCGCTGGGTCCAGTAGGTGACGTTGCCGCAGCGGTTCCCGGGCTGCGTGAACGAGAAGCGCACGTGGAAGTGCTCGAGCCAGACCCGGGGCTCGCCGTCGGGCTGCGTCGAGACGACCGAGGGGTCGATCGGGCAGTCGTACTCGAAGTAGTAGGGCGTGTAGGTGAGCCCGTCGGCCTTGGTCTGGGGGGTTCCTCGACCGGTGTACTGCCAGCAGTTCGAGTGCCCGGAGCGCGTCGAGACGCTCGCGTTCTGCTCGCCGATGATCCAGTAGGTGATCCGGGCGTTGCTGATCTCATCGGTCGGCTCGGTGTCGTAGAGGTACAGGCCGAACGGCGCGCCGTCGGGGCCGGTGCCCGAGAGGTTCGACTGCACGTCGAGGGTCCAGCGGCAGGTCCACGACGAGCGGGATGCGCTGTTGCTCACCCAGCCGTTGATGCCCGGGTCCTTGCGCAGCGAGCTGGCGAAGGCGGGGGCGGGCGCGGCGAGGAGCATGGCGGGCACCGCCCAGGCGGCCCCCTTCGCGATCGTGCGGCGGCTGATGCCGGTGGAGTCGGGGGCGGTGGGGCGTTCGGTCACGTCTGCATCCTTATCCTTATCGGCGCCGGCCGGCGGGGGCCTTCGGCGTCGGGCTCTCGAATGGGCGGACGATGCGTGGGGCTCCGACCGCGGGTCTCGTGGTGATGGTACACGGTCGGATGCGTCCGATCGAGAGCGCAGGGGTGAGATCGGGTCGGTCGCGAGCACGAGATTCCTGCGACGGTTAGAGCTGCTCCGTCCCATGCGATCCGTTCGCGGGCGACGTTGCCCGAGCCGTGCCGCAGTCGAGCGCGGCAGGGTTGGCGCAAGCATACGATCACCTCGCTGCGAGCGCGCTGCCCGAGCGGTGCGTGCGGCAGACTTGGCGGATGCGCGCCCTCGGGATGCGGCGGAAGGAGCGGGGATGACCGAACGGTACTGGAGCGGCGAGCGCGCCCGCACTCTCGTCGTCGTGCTCGCCACCGCCGCCTGCATGCGGCCCGCGATCGTGGCACTTGGTCCGCTCGTGCCGAGCATCGTGGCCGAGACCGGCATGTCGTCGGGCGAGCTCGGCACGCTGGCGGCCGTGCCGGTGCTCGCCTTCGGGCTCGTATCGGCGTTCGTCGCGGCGCCCGCCAGACGGATCGGCTTCGTCCGGCTCGCGGTGCTCGCGCTCGCGATGCTCGCGCTCGGCACCGCCGCGCGGCTGCTGCCCGGCACCGCTCCGCTCTGGCTCGGCACCGCGCTCGTCGGCGTCGCCATCGCGGTGCTCAACGTGCTGATGCCGGCGATCGTGAAGCGGGAGTTCCCCGGCCGCACCGGCGTCGTGACCGGCATCTACACCACGGTGCTCAGCGGCGTCGCGGCGCTCGCCGTGGCGATCGCGATGCCGGTGACCCTACTGACGGGCGGGCAGTGGCGCATCGCGCTCGCGGCCTCGCTGCCGGTGGTGCTCGTGGCCCTCGTCGTTGCGCTCGCCCGCGCGCGGCGGGAGCGGGCGCTGCCGGGTCGCGACGCCCGTACGCCGCCGGTCGCCGAGCCGGCCGGCGCCCCGCTGTGGACCTCGCCGCTCGCCTGGGCGGTGACCCTCTTCATGGGCCTGCAATCCGGGATCTACTACACCTTCGCGGCCTGGTTCCCGGCGATGCAGCGCGACCTCGCCGGGGTCGACGAGACCGCCTCGGGGCTGCTCATCTCGGTGTCGATGGTGCTCGGCCTCCCGTTCGGGATGCTCGCCGGCGCCCTCATGAACCGCTCGCCCGACCAGCGCCGGCTCGTTGCGGCGGTGCTGCCGCTCGGCGTCGTGCCGCTGATCGGCGCGCTCGTGCAGCCCGCCTGGCTGCCGCTGTGGACCGTGCTCGTCGGCGTGTTCACGAGCATCCTGCTGCCGGTGGCGCTCGGCTTCGTCTCGGAGCGCGCCGACTCGCCGGCCGACGCGGCCCGGTTGTCGGGCATGGCGCAGTCGATCGGCTACCTCGTCGCAGCCGGCGGCCCGTTCGCGGCGGGCGCGCTGCACGGCGCGACCGGCGGCTGGGATGCGGTGCTGTGGATGCTGCTCATCGCGACCGGCGCGCTCGGCGCGGCGGGGATCCTCGCCGGGCGCCCCCGCACGCTCGGCGGCACCGCCTAGCCTGGGACGCATGCGCCGGTTCATCGCGGCCTTCCGCGCCGCCCGTCGACCGCCACTCCTGCAGGTGGCGAAGACCGCGCTCGCCGTCGCCGCGTCGTGGTGGCTCGCGGTCGCGCTGCTCGGTTCGGCGATGCCGATCTTCGCGGCGATCGCGGCGCTGCTCGTCGTCGCCCCGAGCGTGAACCAATCGTTCGCGAAGGGCATCGAGCGCACCATCGGCGTGGTGATCGGCGTGGTCATCGCGCTCGGCGTCGACACCGCGCTCGGCGGCGGCCACTGGTTCGTGCTGCTCGCGATCGGGTTCGCCATGCTCGTCGGCTGGCTGCTCAAGCTCACCCCCGGCACCGCCAACCAGATCGCGATCTCGGCGATGCTCGTGCTCGCCCTCGGCGCGACGAGCGAGCACTACGCGACCGAGCGCATCCTCGAGACGCTCATCGGCGCGGTCGTCGGCGTCGTCGTCAACGCCGCGCTCGTGCCGCCGCTGCTCGTCGAGCCCGCCCGCGAGCAGCTGCAGCGGCTCGGCAGCGAGGTGTCGGCGACACTGCAGCGGCTCGCCGAGGCGCTCGTGCGGCCGCAGACCGATGCCGAGCTCACCGCGCTACTGCTCGAGGCGCGGCTGCTGCGGCCGATGCAGGCGCGTGCCGCCGAGCGCATCCGCGAAGGCGTCGAGTCGCTGATGCTCAACCCCCGCGGGCGCCGGCATCGCGAGGCGCTCGACGAGATGCAGACGCTGCTCGACGACAAGCTCGGCCCGATCGTCACGCAGGCGATCGGCATGACCCGCGCGTTCTACGACCAGTACGACCACGAGGTGCACCTCGAACCCATGGCTCCGGCGATCGCCGAGCAGTTCGAGCGCGCCGCCCACGACGTGCGCCTCGCGGTGCACCTCGCCGAGGTCGACCCGGCGCCGATGACCTCGGCGATCCCCGCGCTCACCGCGCCCCTCGAGCTCGCGCCGCCGACCTCGGCCCACTGGGTGCTCTTCGGCTCGCTCATGGAGGACCTCCGCCGCATCCGCGTCGAGCTGCTCGACGGCGACGACGACCCCGACGGCACCGCTCGCGGCATCGTCTGACCGCGCCCGGCCCGGTCGGGCCCCCGGGTCAGGCCCGCGGCGGCGCGGCGAGGCGGCCCGACGCGGTGACGAGCTGCTCGAGGGGGCCGCGCTGGCCCGACCAGCGGAGCAGCGCGCCGAGCACGAGCGCCCCGGCGACGTGCACGAGCCACAGCCACGGGCTCGACAGCCACCACGGCAGCGGCTCGCCGGTCGCCATCGCCGGCCCGAACGCGAGGAGCGCGCCCGGCGCGAAGGCGAGCACATGCGCCGAGTACACCGTCAGCGGCGCCCCGCCGGCGCCGAGCACCGGTCCGAGCAGCGCCCGCATCCGGGGCCCGAGCTCGAGCCCGGCGAGCAGGCCCGCGCCGATCACCGCCGTCGCGAGGCCAGCGGTGATGAGGAGGTCGGGCGGCGCCCCGGTGTGCCCGGCGGTCGTGAGCAGCTGCAGCACGTGCTCGAACGGGTTCGACCCCGGCCCGTCGTGCAGCAGCGCGAGCGCCTCCTCGCGCGTCAGCCCGAGCTCGGCGCCGAGCCGGGCCGCCCCGCCGGCGCGGGCGGCGAGCGCGGCCCCGCCCCAGGCGACCAGCGCGACGAGCCCGCCGCCCACGAGCGCGAGCGCGCCGAGCCGCCGCACCGCATCCGGGCCCTCGTCGCGGGCGCGCAGCAGCCACCGGCCGAGCGCCAGACCCACGACCGGATAGGCGAGCCACGTGAGCGCCGGGTACGCGCCGTCGAGCAGCACGTTCCGCACGAGCGCCGCCGGGTCGGCGAGCGAGAACCAGGTCGGCGACGACACCGGCGGCGGCGCGCCGAGCGCCTCGCCGAGCGCGAATGCCGCGAACGGCCACGCGAGCATCCACAGCACGGCGCCGGCGAGCAGCGCCCTGGGCCCGAGCCGCAGCAGCGGGATCACGAGCCAGAACATCACCCCGTAGTAGACGAGGATCACGAGGATGATGGGCGAGACGAGCCCGAGCGTCAGCCCGATCAGCACGAGCGCGAGTCCGCGGCCGAGGAGGTTGCCGGCGGCGGTGCGCCGGTCGCCGCGCGCGAGCGCCCGGCGCGAGGTGAACGCGATGCCGACGCCCGCGAGCACCGCGAACAGCGCCGCCGCCTTGCCCGAGATCGCCGCGCTCGGGGCGGGCTCGAGGTAGTCGGGCGTGAAGATCCACGTGTGGGTGAGCATCATCCCGGCGAGGGCGACGAACCGCGCGAGGTCGATGCCGTCGACGCGCGCGGTCGCGCCGCGGCGCTCGGCGGGGGCGGGATGCATGGGGTCAGGCTAGTGCGCGGCCCTCAACCCCAGCCGGTCGGCGAGCTCGACGAGGGTCGTGAGCCGCAGGTGCCCGGGCAGCGCGACCGCCGGATCGGCGTTGACGGCCGCCACCCGCAGCCCCGCCGCGAGCGCCGCGGCGGCGCCGATCGCGGTGTCGTCGGCGGCGAGGGTGCGCTCGGGCGCCGCGCCGAGCAGGGCGGTCGCCCGCTCGTAGGGCTCGGGATGCGGCTTGCCGCGGTCGACGTCGTCGGCGGTGACCATCGCGTCGAAGCGGTGCGCGAGGCCGGCCCCCTCGAGCAGGGCCCGCACGTGGTCGCGGTCGCCGTTGCTCGCGACGGCGATCGGGATGCGGCGGGCCGCGAGGGCCTCGACGAGCGCGACCGCGCCGGGCATGGTCGCGACGCCGGCCTCGAGCCGCGCCGTGTAGCGGTCGCGCAGCTCGAGCACGGCGGCCCCGAGGGCCGCGTCGCCGCCGGCCGAGGTGCCGTCGTCGTCGGCGAGCCGGGCCGCCGCATCCGCGATGGTGAGGCCGGCGTAGGGAGCGAGCGCGGCCGCATCGGCGGCGAGCCCGCGCGCGCCGAGGGCGTCGGCGACGATCTCGAGCCAGCACGACTCCGAGTCGACGAGCAGGCCGTCGCAGTCGAACACCACCGCCTGCACGGCGGCCGGCGCGCCGGAGCCGTCGAGGTCGAGGCCGAGGGCGGCGGGGCGGGTCACGCTCCGGCCGCCGTGGCCGTGACGGTCGCGGCGGCGGTCACGGCCTCGGAGCCCGCCCCGCCGCGCGGCCGCGAGGGCGTCACCGCGAGGGCCGGGTGGTCGTCGAGGCGCACCTCCACCTCGTCGCCGGGGGCGAAGCGGGCCGCCTCGTGGGCGCCGACGCGCGCGACGACGTGGCGGCCGTCGGCGAGCTCGGCGGTGATCTGCGTGTGCGCGCCGAGGAAGCCGACCGATACGACCCGGCCGCGGCGCTCGGGGGCGGTGCCGTCGTGCACGGCGTCGACGCGCAGCCGCTCGGGCCGCACGAGCACGGTGGCGTCGCCGGTGGCGCTGCCGGGCAGCAGCGGCACGCTCGTGCCGAGCACCTCGGCGCGCGCGCCGTCCGACACGGCGGCGAGGCGGTTGGCGACGCCGATGAAGTTCGCGACGAACTCGCTGCGCGGCTCGTTGTAGATCTCCTGCGGCGAGCCGATCTGCTCGAGCCGGCCCGCGCGCATCACGCCGACGCGGTCGGCGATCGCGAGCGCCTCCTCCTGGTCGTGGGTGACGAACAGCGCGGTGATGCCGACCTCCTGCTGCAGCCGGCGGATCTCGTCGCGCAGCTGCACGCGCACCTTCGCGTCGAGCGCCGAGAGCGGCTCGTCGAGCAGCAGCACGCGCGGATGCACGGCGAGCGCGCGGGCGAGCGCGACGCGCTGCTGCTGACCGCCCGAGAGCTGGTGGGCGTAGCGGCCGCCGTGCTCGCCGAGGCCGACGAGGTCGAGGTAGCGCTCGACCCGCTCGGCGCGCTCGGCCTTCGCGACGCGGCGCAGCTCGAGGGCGAAGCCGATGTTCTCGGCGACGGTCATGTGCGGGAAGATCGAGTACGCCTGGAACACCATGGCCATGTCGCGCCGGTTCGCGGCGACGTCGGTGATGTCGGCGCCGTCGACGGCGATGCGGCCGGCGTCGACGTCCTCGAGTCCGGCGAGGGCGCGCAGGGCGGTGGTCTTGCCGCATCCCGAGGGGCCGAGCAGGCAGACGAGCTCGCCGGGCGCGATGTCGAGCGAGAAGTCGTCGAGCGCGCGCACCTCGCCGTAGCGGCGGTGGAGGCCGTGCAGCTCGACGGCGGCGGCGATGGTCGTGGCGGTCATTCGGGGGAGTCCTTTCGTGCGGCCGGGCGGGCGGCCGGGCGGGCGCGGCGCCCGGGGGCGCGCGAGGTGATCGCGTCGAGCACGACGAGCAGCACCGTCGTGAGCACGAGCACGAGCAGCGACACGGCGGCCGACACCTGCGCGTCGGAGAGGTTGATCTGGAACAGCACCGTCTGCAGGTTGCGGCGGGCGAGGATGCTCGCGATCGTGTACTCGCCGAGCACGACGGCGATCGACACGAACGTTGCCGAGACGATCGCCGAGCGGATGTTCGGCACGACGACGCGCACGAGCACGGTCGCCCACGAGGCGCCGAACGAGCGGGCGGCCTCGCTGAGGGTCTTCACGTCGATCGCCTGCAGGCCGGCGTCGATCGAGCGGAACGCGAACGGCAGCACGAGCACGACGTAGGCGAGCGAGAGCCAGATCGAGTGCGAGCCGAGGAGGTTGCGCGACAGCCACGCGTAGATCGGCGCGAGGCCGACGACGAGCGCGATGGCGGGGATCGTGAGCGGCAGGAGCGAGATGAACTCGATGACCCGCTGCAGGCGCGGCAGCCGCAGTCGGATCCACACCATCGTCGGGATGAGGAGCATCAGCATGATCGTGACGGTGATCGCCGCCATCACGAGGCTGTTGCCGATGCCCTCCCACAGCAGCGACGCGGTGGTCGAGCCCTCGAACTCGAAGAGCCCCACCCAGCCGCCCCAGTCGACGTCGCCGGTGAGCGGGAAGCGGATCGAGAACACGAACAGCGACACGAGCGGCACGAGGAACGCGATCCACGCGAGCGCGAGCACGGTCGTCGAGAACCGCTGCCGGGCGCGCAGCGCGCGGGCGTTGCGGCCGAGCGGGCGCGGAGCGGGGGATGCAGCGGCGGGCGCCGAGGCGGCGGGCGCGGTGGCGGCGGCGGGCGGGGCGACCGGGGTGGTCGGGGCCGTCGCGACGGTCGGGGTCGACGGGGTCATCGGGCGAGCCACCTTCCGGCGCGGCGCTGGACGAGCGCGTAGAGCGACATCACGACGGCGATGACGAGGATCATGCCGAGCGCGAGCGCCTGGGCGTAGGAGTCGAGCGTGAGGTCCATCTCGTTGCGGAACGCCGATTGGATCTCCATCGGCACGATGATCGTCTGCTGCGAGATGAGCGCGGCGGCGGTCGCGAACGCGCTGAACGAGTTCGCGAACAGCAGCAGCAGCGCGCCGATGAAGCTCGGCGCGAGCAGCGGCCCGGCGACCCGCAGCCAGTAGGTGCGGGCGGTGCCGCCGAGGTTCGCGGTCGCCTCGCGCCACTGCGGGGCGAGGCCGTCGACGGCGGGCAGCAGCACGATCACGGCGAGCGGCACCTGGAAGTACAGGTAGACGGCGGCGATGCCCGGCAGGGTCGAGAGGAACCCGGGGTCGGGCTGGGGTCCGCCGGCGGCGCGCAGCAGGAGCGTCACCGCGCCGTTGATGCCGAGGGTGGCGATGAACGCGAAGGCGAGCATCACGCCGCCGAACTGCGCGATCACCGAGTTGAACGCGACGAAGGCGCGGCGGGCGAGGCGGTCGGCGGGCACGTTCGAGAGCGCGACGGCGAGCACGGCGCCGACGACGGCGCCGATGACGGCGGTGAGGGCGCTGATCCACAGCGAGTTCCAGAAGATGCCGAGGGTGCGCTCGGAGAGGAGCACGCGGAAGCCGTTCAGGGTGAACGAGCCGTCGCGCGACGAGCGGACCGAGCCGACGGCGACGAGCACCGTCGGGAGCAGCAGGAACAGGCCGGTGTAGAGGAGGAACGGCACCGCGCCCAGGCCATCGGCCAGGGCGCGGCGCCGACGCGAGGCGACGAGGGGCATCGTCAGCCGACCGTCGAGTCCCAGTTCTCCTTGATGAAGGCCGTCATCTCCTCGGCCTCATCCGACGTCGGGGTCTGCGGGGCGCCCTCCGTCGGGGGCAGGTACGACTCCCAGTCGGGGTCGATGGTGCCGTCCTCGAGCATCGCGTCGAAGAGCACCGGACGCGCGCCGCCCTGCAGCCAGAGGTTCTGCGCCTCGGGCGAGTAGAGGAACTCCTGCCACAGGCGGGCCG
>JAAYAS010000227.1 GCA_012719255.1 Microbacteriaceae bacterium
CGAACGGGATGAGGATCGAGGCGACGATGAGCACGATCGCCACCGCGAACCAGATGCGGCGCTTGCCGACGAAGTCGAACGAGCGCGCGCCCGTGTAGAGGTCGTTGCCGAACTTCTGGAAGCTCGCCATCACTCGGCTCCCTTCTTCGTCGTGCCGGCGGCGGCCGCGGCGGCGCCGTCGCCCGGCGCCTCACCGGGATCGTCGCCGCGATCGTCGGCCGCGGCGGCCCGCTTGCGCTCGGCGAGCGACTGCCGGCGCACCGCCTCGCGGTCGGCGCCGTCGTGCTTGCCGGTGTCGGTGGTGCGGAAGCGCCCGCGCCCGCGGTAGACGGCGCCGAGCGCCTGCGGGTCGAGGCCGGAGGCCGGGTGGCCGTCGCCGAAGAACCGGGTGGTGGCGAGCAGGCGCATCACCGGATGCGTGAACAGCGACACGACGAGCAGGTCGATGAGCGTCGTGATGCCGAGCGTGATCGCGAAGCCGCGGACGTTGCCGACGGCCATGATGAACAGCACGATCGCGACGAGGAAGTTCACCGCGTCGGACGCGAGGATCGTGCGGATCGCGCGCGACCAGCCGTGCTCGACGGCCGCCGCGAGGGTCTTGCCGTCGCGCAGCTCGTCCTTGATGCGCTCGAAGTAGACGATGAACGAGTCGGCGGTGATGCCGATCGAGACGATGAGGCCGGCGACGCCGGCGAGCGAGAGCCGGTAGCCCTCCTGGTTCGACAGGAACGTCACGACCAGGTAAGCGACCACGCCGAGGAGCGTCAGCGAGGCGATCGTCACGAGGCCGAGGGCCCGGTACTGGAACAGCGAGTACACGACGACGAGCGCGAGGCCGATGGCGCCGGCGATGAGGCCGGCCTGCAGCTGCCAGGTGCCGAGCGTCGCCGAGATCGTCTGCGACGACTTCGTCTCGAAGCTGAACGGCAGCGCGCCGAACTTCAGCTGGTCGGCGAGGGCCTTCGACGAGGCCTCGGTGAAGCTGCCGCTGATCTGCGCGCGGCCGTCGGTGATCACGGCGTTCGCGGTCGGCGCGGTGATGACGAGGTTGTCCATCGTCACCGCGAACCGCGAGCGCGTCTGGTCGAGCATGCCGGTGGTCGGGTCGACCTGCGCACCGATCGCGTAGAGGCGCTGCGTGACCTCGCGGAACTGCTCGGTGCCGGTCGCGTCGAACTCGAGGTTGACGACCCACTGGCCGGTCTGCACGCCCTGCGCGTTCGTGCCCATGCCCGAGGAGGCGTCGGCGATGCGGGTGCCCTCGATCTCGACGGGGCCGAGCAGGTACTTCTCGACGCCGTCGACGTCGCAGGTGATGAGCGGCGCCGCCGGGTCGGCCGGCGGCCGCGTGGTGCCCATCTCGGCGGCGCAGTCGTAGGCGAGGTAGTCGATGACGAGCTGGTCGGTCGCCTGCACGAGGTCGGAGGGGTCGGTCGGCGGCGCGGTCGGCTCGGTGCTGATCGTCGCGTCGGGGCCGAGGTCCTCAGGCGAGATGATCTGCACCTGCTCGGCGCCGGTCGCCATGAGCACGGGCCGGAACTCGAGCTTCGCGCTCGACTCGACGCGGGCGCGGGTCTCGGGGTCCATCTCGCCGGGCACGGCGACGACGATGTTGCGGCCGCCCTGCGTGGTGATCTCGGCCTCGCTGACGCCCGAGGCGTCGACGCGCTGCCGGATGATGCCGACGGCCTGCGACATCTGCTCGGCGGTGGGGTTCGCCTGGCCCTCGGCGAGCTGCGCCTCGAGCACGAGCTGCGTGCCGCCCTCGAGGTCGAGCGCGAGCTTCGGCGCCCAGCTGCCGTCCTGGGCGGCGACGGTGAACCAGTTGAGCCCGACGAGCGCGAGCAGGACGAGCAGCAGCCAGACGAGCGAGCGGCGGGCCGCGGCGATCGCCGGCGAGCGCCGCTTCTGGGCGCGGGGTGTTGCAGCCACGTGCGCGACTAGGCCTTCGGGGCGTCGCCGTCGCGGTCGTCGCGCTCGGCCGGGCCGGCGTCGGCGTCGAGGTCGTCGCGGTCGACCGGGTCGGCGTCGGCGGCCTCGGCGCTCGCGTCGCGCTCGAAGGGCTCGTCGCGCACGGCGGCGTAGTCGTCGAGCTCCGAGGCGTCGTCGGGCACGACGACGCTCGGGGTGATGACGTTGACGATGGTCGCCGAGTGCACGCGGATGCTCGTGCCCGGGGTGCTCTCGATGGTCACGACGTTGTTCTCCTCGTCGACCTCGACGATGGTGCCGTAGATGCCGGCCTGGGTCATCACCTCGACGCCGGGCGCCATCGACTGGCGCATCTGCTGCTGCCGCTCCGTGTTGCGCTTGTTGCCGCGCCACATGAAGAACATCATCACGGCGAGCAGTACGAGGGGGAGGACGAGCATCATGTCCATGGGTGGCAGCTCCAGATCGCGTTCGGGGCACCGCCCGGTCGGCGGCAAACAGGCCGAGTATACGCGACCGAGTTCGCGGTCCGTCGTCGCGGCCGGCGGCGCGCCGAGCGCGTTCCCAGCGCCGTTCGCTCCTCGCGCGGCCGGCGCCGGTCAGGGCTGCGGCGGTTCGAGCCCGAGGTGCCGGTAGCCGGCCTCGGTCGCGATGCGGCCGCGCTGCGTGCGGGCGATGAGCCCGGTGCGCACGAGGAACGGCTCGACGACCGACTCGACGGTCTCGGCCTCCTCGCCGACGGTCACCGAGAGGGTGCGCACGCCGACCGGTCCCCCGCCGAAGCGCCGCACGAGCACCTCGAGCACGGCCCGGTCGAGCCGGTCGAGGCCGAGGGCGTCGACGTCGTAGAGCTCGAGCGCCGCGCGGGCGGCCTCGAGGTCGGGGGCGGCCTCGTGCACGAGCGCCCAGTCGCGCACCCGGCGCAGCA
>JAAYAS010000228.1 GCA_012719255.1 Microbacteriaceae bacterium
CAGCAGCGCGTAGAGCGACCAGAGCGTCGCGGCGGTGACGCCGATCGACACGAGCGTGTCCATGCTCGTCGCGCCGTGGCGGGCGTTGCGCAGCGCGGCGCGGTGGAACGGCCAGGCCGCCCAGGTGACGACCGGTAGCGCGAGCGCGAGCGACGCCCACTGCCAGCCCGGGAACTGCAGCGGCGGCACCATCGCCATCGCGACCACCGGTGCTGCGAGCACGGCGGCGACGATGAAGCGGGTGCGGTAGCGCGCGGCCTCGTCGACCGGCGGCGCCTCGGGCGCGGGCTCATGGGCGTCGTAGCCGGCGGCGCGCACCGCCTCGATGAGCTCGGCGGGGCTCGTGCCGGGGGCGCGCACGATCGCGCGCTCGAGCGCGTAGTTCACCTCGGCGTCGACGCCGGGGAGCTTGTTGAGCTTGCGCTCGATGCGGTTCGCGCAGCTCGCGCAGGTCATGCCCTCGAGCCGCAGCTCGATCGGGTCGCCGGCGGGCGCCGCGGCGGCGCTACTCGATGCTCGCGACCGCATAGCCGGCCTCCTCGACCGCGGCGCGGACGGCGGCGGGGTCGAGCGGCGCCGCCGACTCGACGATCGCGGTGCCGGCGGCGTGGTCGGCGACGACCGCGGCGACGCCGGGCAGCTCGCCGAGCTCCTCGCGCACGCTCGCCTCGCAGTGCCCGCAGGTCATGCCGGTGATGGTGAGGCGCGTGGTGGTCATGGGGGTCCTTCCGATCGGTTCGCGGGGTCGCCAAGGGAAACCCTATACCCCCCTGGGGTATTCCCGAGGATGCGGGGCGCGCCTCACACCCAGCGCGGGGCGAGGAACCCGAGGGCGATGAGCGCGCGCACGTCGGGCAGCAGCGAGGCCCGCAGCGCCGCATCCTCGACCTCGAGCAGCGCGCCGAGCGCCGCGACGATCTGCCCGGCGGTGAGCTCGCCGTCGCAGACCGACACGAGCGCGGCGAGCTCGGTCGACTCGGGGAAGGTGCGCCGGAACCCGCCGCCCTGCCGCAGCAGCATCGCCGAGGGGTGCTCGGCGCCGGGGATCGTGTGCCGCTCGTCGGTGACGTCGCCGGCGACGACGAGCGTCTCGTCGAGGAGCGCCTCGTCGTCGTGCCGGCGCAGCCAGTCGTCGGCGTCGAAGGTCGCGCGGATCGTCGCGCCGAGCGGCTGCGCGAGCTGGTGCTCGAGCGTCTCGAAGCGCCGCACCGCCGGGCCCTCGACGTCGGCGGCGGGCCGGTGCAGCAGCAGCATGCCCATGCCGACCGCCTCGACGCCGCGCGCGCCGAAGTCGTCGAGGTAGCGGGCGAACTGGTCGCGCCACGAGGTGAGCTCGCGGTTCTCCTGCGCGTCCTTGAGCCACATGTCGGCGTACTCGATGGGGGTGGCGCGCTCGCGCTGCACGACCCAGAGGTCGGTGGCGGGGTCGATCCACTCCTCGAGGCGGGCGTGCCAGCTCGCGTCGTCGGCGTGGATCTCCCAGTTGCCGAGCATCACCGCGACGCCCTCGGGCGCGAGGTGCTCGCCGAGGCCGGCGACGAGCTCGGCGACGAGCCGGTCGCCGGGGCGGCCGCCGTCGCGGTAGGTGTACTGGTCGGCGGCGGTCTCGTCGTCGCGGCGCGGGGTGATCACGAACGGCGGGTTCGAGACGATGAGGTCGAAGCGCTCGCCGCGCACCGGGTCGAGCAGGTCGCCGAGCCGCAGCTCGACGCGCTCGTCGAGGCGGGCGGGGTCGAGCCCGAGCGCCGCGTGGTTGAGCAGCAGGTTGAATCGGGCGAACTCGATCGCGCGCGCCGAGATGTCGGTGGCGACCACCCGCTCGGCGTGGGCGAGCAGGTGCATCGTCTGCACGCCCATTCCCACCCCGAGGTCGAGCGCGCGGGCGACGGGCCGCCGCGGGGCGAGCTGCGCGAGGTTCGCGGTGGCCGGGCCGATGCCGACGACGTGGTCGCGGCGCAGCGGCCGGTCGGCGTCGACCTGGATGCCGCCGAGGTCGCTCGCGACCCACAGCTCGTGCGCGCTGTCGCCGTCGGCGACGGCGTAGGGGCGCAGGTCGACGCGGGCGCGGAGCCGGCGGGGGTCGCCGGGCACGGGCTCGAGCAGGCCCGCGGCGAGCTGCTCGGCGGATGCGGGCAGCTCGTCGGCGGCGGCCGCGCCGGCGAGCAGGTACACCCGGATGCACGCGGCGAGCGGATCGCGCCCGTCGCCGAGCGCGAACTCGGCGGGCGCGAGCAGGTCGCGGTGGAGCGCGGCGGCCGCCTCGGCGCCGAGCCGGCGCTCGACGCCGTCGACCGTGAAGCCGGCGTCGGCGAAGGCGGCGCGGATGCGGTCGAGGGCGGGCTGGTCGTCGCTGCGGGGCGCGTCGGTGGGGTCGTCGAAGGCTGCGTCGGTCACCCGACGATTCTCCCCCATCCCGCGATGCCGGGTCCCCGCTCCCGTCGAAGCCCGCCGAAGGCCCCCGAACCCGTCGAAGGGTCCGAGCCCGTCGAAGGGTCCGTCCGCCCCGCCGCCGCGCCCCGGCGGCCTCAGCCCGCCGCCGCAGCGCCCGGCGCGAGCGCCTCGAGGGTGCGCAGCCGCACGTCGAGCGAGTGCGCCGTGGTCGCGAGCATGAGCTCGTCGGCGCCGGTGCGGTCGACGAGCGCCGCGAGCCCCGCCTCGACGACGTCGCGCTCGCCGACGTGCTGGTGGCCGCGCGCCCGCTGCCACAGCTCGGTGCCGCCGGCCTGCTCGGCGATGCGCGCCGCCTCCTCCGGCGACACGACCCGGCCGAGCCGGTTCGACATCAGCTGGTAGCGCTGCACCCGGGCGACGACGTCGAGCCGCTGCGCCTCGGCGTACGAGTCGGCGACGAGCACCGACGCCGACACGAGCGTCCACGGCTCGGCGACCGTCGGCGAGGGCCGGAACTCGCGCCGGTAGACGTCGAACGCGGCGGCCGGGTCGCCGGCCATGCCGAAGTGGTTCGCGTAGGCGTAGCGCAGGCCGAGCACGCCCGCGAGCTCGGCCGAGTAGAGGCTCGAGCCGAGCAGCCACACCTCGGGCAGGTGCGCGACCTCGGCGGCGGCGCGCAGCCGCCGCAGCGTCTCGGGGTCGTGGTGCCCCTCGCGCACGTCGCCGAGCAGCCCGAGGATCTCGAGCACGTGCTGCGGGTACTCGTGCACCGCCTGGTGCGACGGGTCGCGCCGCAGCGCCGCCGCGGTGATCGGATCGGTGCCCGGCGCCCGGCCGAGCCCGAGGTCGACGCGGTCGGGGAACATCCCCTCGAGCAGCGCGAACTGCTCGGCGACGACGAACGGCGCGTGGTTCGGCAGCATCACGCCGCCCGAGCCGAGCCGGATGCGCTCGGTGCCGGCGCCGAGCCAGGCGAGCGCCACCGGCGGCGAGGTCGACACGATCGCCTCGGTGTTGTGGTGCTCGGCCACCCAGTAGCGGTGGTAGCCGAGCCGGTCGGCGGCGGCGACGAACGCCTTCGAGTCGTCGAGCGCGCCGGGCACGTCCTGGCCCGTCGCGAGGGGGATCATGTCGAGCACCGATCGCAGCGTCATGCCCGGGGCAACGCCGCGAGCGCCCGGCGCATTCCGCGCCCGGCGAGGGGCCGCATCCGGATGCGCGCCGCCGGCGCCCGCGCACGGCGCCCCGGCTTCCGCCCGGCGATCGACGCGGATGTCGGCGGCATGCGTCACACTGGTGCGAACCGACTCCTGGAGGTCACCGCATGTCCGCACCCGGGCGCATCCGCCGCCGCCTCGGCGCGCTGCTCGCCACGCTCGTCGCGAGCGCGCTGCTCGCCGGCTGCGCGATCACCGACCTCGACGTCACCGCGTCGTCGGCCGGCTACCAGCCGTTCCTCCCCGAGGTGCGCAGCGAGGACTCGGGGCTCCGCGAGGAGTTCCAGCTCAGCCCGCAGGAGGCGCACGAGTTCTGGAGCGACCCCGAGCGCTTCGAGGAGGCCGAGGGCCTCGACTACCAGGCGCCCGAGAACGTGCCGCAGGGCGGCGGCGACCCCGCGACCGGCGCCTACCGGCCCGCGACCGAGCCGATGCCCGCATCCCCGCAGGGCTACGGCACCGTCTCGGCCGCCGAGGTCTACGACCGCAACGGGCTCGGCGCGAGCACCTTCGGGCGCCTCTACACGACCTTCGACGGGCAGTCGATGTTCGTGTGCTCGGCGACGGTGATCAACTCCGACTCGGGCGACATCGTGCTCACCGCCGCGCACTGCGTCGTCGAGCTCGACGGCTCGGGCACCGTCGCGCAGGGCGTGATGTTCGTGCCCGGCGACCGCAACGAGGCGCAGGAGCAGCCCTACGGCATGTGGGCCGCCGTCGAGGTGTCGGTGCCGCAGGAGTTCGTCGACCACGCCCTCGCCGACTCGAGCGGCATGGTGACGAGCGACCGCGGCTGGAGCCACGACTTCGCGTTCCTGAAGATGGAGCGGCAGAACGGCCAGTCGATCCAGTCGGTGACCGGCGGGCAGGGCGTCGCCTTCGGCATCCCCGTCGACACGCTCACGCAGATCGGCTACCCCGCCTCCGGCCGCTTCGACGGCCGCGAGGAGTACATGTGCGCCTCGACCTCGTACACCTCGAACGGCCAGGGCGGCTACTCGCACTACTGCGACATGACCCCCGGTTCGTCGGGCGGCGGCTGGCTCACCTCGTTCGACTCGACGAGCGGCACCGGCTACGTCGTCGGCGTGAACTCGACCATCCTCGTCGGCCGCGACATCTCGAGCGCCGCGGTGCTCGGGCAGACCGCGCTCGACCTCTACACCGAGCTCGACGGGTAGGCGCCATGCGACGCAGAGCACTCCGCGCCCTCGCCGCGACCGCCCTCGCCGCGGTCGCGCTCACCGGCTGCTCGGGCCCGGTGCCCGGCATGCCGAAGGTCACCCCGTGGGCGGTCGCGAACCACGAGGAGAAGGTCGCCTACCACGCGAACGCGGGCGAGGCGCTGCTCAACCTCGACGCCACCGCCGGCCTCGCGATGCTCGAGGCGTTCCAGGCGACCGGCTACCTCCACATCGACACCGAGACGAACGCCGCCGCGCACTTCGAGTACTTCACCTCGGTCGACGGCGAGAGCCACGTCTCGCAGCGGCTCTCGGGCGACCCGGGCACGGCGTTCGACGCGAGCCACGTCGCCGGCTCGCCGTACACCTACTACCTGCTCGGCGACCACTACAAGGAGGAGCTCGCCGACGGCAAGAGCTGGGTGCAGCTGCCCGCCGGCGACCTCGGCCGGATGCACGAGCCCGAGCACAACTGCGTGCTGCTGTCGGTGACGTTCATGTGCGCCCTCATCGAGGCGTGGAACTCCACCCGCGACACCGTCGAGGCGCTGCCGGTGCAGCTCTCGGAGGGCGAGGCGGGCCAGCAGCACTTCGCCACCGCGGTCACCTACGACGCGCTCGCCGAGGCAGCGCTCATCCCGCAGGACGGCCAGTTCGACGGCTTCGTCAGCGAGTCGGCCCGCTCCGCGCTGATCCCCCTCCACCTCTGGGTCGGCGCCGACGGCGTCGTCACGAAGATCGAGGTGAACGGCGTGCTCTCGGGCGACTCCGGGCAGACCCTGAAGCTGCAGATCGGCTTCGAGATCACCAGCCGCGAGGCGTCGAGCGAGCTCGTGCCGGTCGACGACTCGGCCGTGCCCGCGAGCGATGTGCTCCGCATCTCGACCCAGTCGCAGCTCGACGAGTTCATCCGCCGATTGGAGGCGCTGTGAACCGCCGGCCCCGCACCGACCCCGCTTCGACGACCCAGCCCACCGAGGGAGCACGATGAACGAGCAGACGCACGACGACCGCCGCGGCGGCCGCCCCGCCGGCTGGCCGCGGGATGCGCAGGGCGCGGGCGCGCCGGAGGCCGGCCGAGCCCCGGATGCGGCGGGCGGCACGAGCGCGCCGGCGCCGGGCGCGGGGGCGGGCGCCGGCTCGGGCTCAGGGAGTGCGCAGGCCGCGAGCGCCGAGGGGCGCCCCTCGACGGCGCGGCCGGGCACGCCGTCCGGTGCCGCGCAGCCGTCGGGGCAGCAGTGGCCGGGCCGCGGGCAGGCGCAGTACGGGCAGTCGGCGCCGCAGCAGCCGGCACCGGGCTCGCAGCCGGCGCCGGGCTCGCAGTCGGCGCCGCAGCACGGCTCGTCGGCGGCGGGATCCGCGCCGTCGTACGGCCGCCAGGCGCCCGGCTACGGCGCCGCGGGCGGGTCCGCATCCGGCTACGGCGCCCCGGGCGGATCGGCATCCGGATACGGCACCGGCACCGCCTCGGGCGGCGCGGCGACGACCGGCTGGGGCTCGTCCGCGCAGCCCGCGGCCGGCGGCGCCGCCGGCCCGTCGTCGGGCCCCCGCCCCGCGAACCCCTACGCGGCGGGCGGCGCGCACGCCGGCGCGACCCAGCGGACCGGCGGCTACGGCGCCGCGCAACCGGGCACCGCGAGCGCCGCCGAGGCGAACCGCGCGCAGTCGAGCTACGGGCTCCCCGAGGGCTACGGCCGCCCGCCCGCGACGGCGCCCGCCGCCGACTCGGGCCGCGAGCGCAAGCGCCGCAGCGGTCGCGGCGCGATCGCCGTGCTCTCGGTGCTGCTGCCGCTCGGCATCCTCGCCGGCGGCATCGTCGGCTACGTCCTCGCGCACGAGATCAACAGCCTCGACGAGCGCCGCGTCGAGGCCGAGGTCGCCGACGTGCTCCGCAACGACTTCGGCATGAGCGACCTCGCCGGCGTGAACTGCCCGTCGTGGATCAAGGTCGAGCAGGGCGCCGTGTTCCAGTGCGAGTTCGAGTACGCCGGCGCGCTGCAGACGGTCACCGTGACGCAGGGCTCGCAGTCGGGCCAGCTCATCGTCGGCGCCCCCGAGCAGTAGCCCGCGGCGGCCGGCGCACCGACGCCGCGGCGCTCAGCGCACCGGCAGCACCGCGTCGCCGTCGCGCAGCTCGCAGAGCGGGTCGTCGCCGAGCGCGGCGCGGATCGCCTGCCGGTGCACCTCGCGCATCGGCGGCAGCGACGCCGCCGGCCACCACCGCGCGTCGGTCGACTCGTCGTCGCCCGCGCCCGCCTCGCCCGCGGCGTAGCGGCAGCGGAACACGAGCCCCGTGTACTGCGCGATGTCGCCGTTCGGGTGCACCACCTCGTCGGTGACGTGCACCTGCGCGAGCCGCTCGACCTCGGCGGTGATGCGCGCCTCCTCGAGCGTCTCGCGCACGGCCGCGGTCGCCGGATGCTCGCCCGGGTCGACGACGCCGGTCACCGGCGCCCACAGGCCGTCGTCGCTGCGGCGCACGAGCAGCACGTCGAGCTCGGCCGCGTCCGGCGAGGCGTCGGCCGCCGACCACGCCTCGCGGTCGACGGCGCGCAGCCCCCGGCCGACGCGCGGCGCGCTCGCCGCCGCGGCCGTGCCCGTCTGCGCGGCCGCGGCCTCGGCATCCGCGCGGGTCGCCGCATCCGGGCCGTGCTCGCGCACGACGACGGCCGTGCAGCCGATGAGCCAGAGCGGATCGTGACCGATCTTCGCGCGCAGCCGCAGGATGAACTCGGGAACCGCCATGCCGCCGAGGGTAGCCCGCCCGGACGCCGACGGCCGCCGACCGCCGCGCCATCGGGAGGCGCGGGGTCGGCGGCCGGGTCGGCGCGGACTGCGGTCGGTCAGGCGCGCTGCGCGCCGCGGCGCAGCAGCAGCGCCGCCGCACCCGCGAGCAGCAGCACCAGGGCCGTGCCGGCGAGGGTCGACGCCGAGCCGGCGCCGGTCGAGGCGAGGTCGTCGCCGGCCGCGTCGGGCGCGGGCGCCGCGGGATCGGCCGGAGTCGCGGGGCGGTCGGCGCCGGGCCGGTCGGTGCCCGGCTCGTCGGTGCCCGGCTCGTCGGTGCCCGGCTCGCCCGGCTCACCCGTGCCCGGCTCCTCGGTGCCCGGCGCACCCGGCTCACCCGTGCCCGGATCCTCGGTGCCCGGCTCGCCCGGCTCCTCGACGTCGGCGCGCGCGGTGACGTGCAGCGTCGAGACCTCCGAGATCGCCTCGCCGCCGTGCGGGCCGGTCGCGACGACGTACCAGCCGCGCTCGCCGACCCCGGCGTCGGTCCACTCGACCGTGACGGTGGTGCCGCTGGCGACGCCCGCGACCACCGCGATCTCCTTCGTCGTGAGCACTTCGGCGCGGAACGCGTCGGTCGCGAGGGTCTTCGTCTGCGCCTCGAGCCCGCCCAGGGCGTACGGCAGCTCGAAGTCCTGCATCCCGGCCGGATCGTTCAGCGAGGGGTGATCGGAGTCGAACACGTCGAGCGACGGCGAGTAGGTGCGCACGAGGATGCGCTCGCCGACGTTGTCGAAGTGCAGCAGGCGCAGGTAGCCGAGGCCGCCCTCCTCGAGGCCCTGGTAGTCGAAGAGCATCGAGGTCACCGTGCGGTCGGCGACGCCGTCGCCGTCGTCGTCGAACTCGTCGTAGCGCGTGTAGGCGTCGTGGTAGTGGCCCGAGCCGACCGCGAACACGTTCGGGTTCGGCGCCACGACCTCGTCGAGGATGCGCTGCGGGAACGGCCCGAGGCCGCCGGTGGTGAGCATGTACTCGTGGAGGTTGATCCACACGTGGCGCTCGGGGTACTGCTCGATCACCGAGTTCATCCAGGCGATGTCCTCGGAGTTCAGCTCGGTGTGCGCGACGTTGTCGGGCCAGCCCATGTAGAGCACGAGCAGGTCGAGGCCGTTCGCCGAGATGAGGTCGTAGTGGCCGCGGTTGTTCTTGTACGAGCCGCCGAACCACGGGTTGCCCTCGAAGCGGGCGTCGCCGAAGTACTCCCCGTAGTGGGTGTAGTCGGCGGCACCGCCGAGCACGTCGTGGTTGCCGGCGAGCACGCCGTAGGGCAGGCCCGCCTCGTCGAGCATCCGGTAGGCGTCGTCGGCGTTGAGCCACTGGTGCGGCTGGTCGGCGCTGTCGACGATGTCGCCGGTGTGCACGAGGTACTGGATGTTGAGGTCGTCGCGCTCGGCGAGCACGAACTCGTGGATGCTCAGCTGGTGGCGGTAGAACGTGTCGTCGCCGCCGGTGCCGGCGCGCACGCCCTCGTTGCGGTTGTAGTACTGGGTGTCCGACTCCCACGCGATCGTGAAGTCGTACGCGTCGCGGGGCGTGGCGTCGGGGTGGAAGGGCTCGACCGCCGAGTCGCGAGTGCTGCCGGGCGCGCCGGCGAAGCCCTCGGTGTGCTGCACGAGCAGCGTCACGACGCCGTCGACCGCGAAGCCCTCGACCGGCACGGTGCCGCCGAGCTCGAACGCGGCGTCGTCGGCGGCGAGGTGCTGGTCGACCTGCTCCCAGCCGCCGTCGGCGGTGAGCGCGTAGAGGGTGACGCGGGCGTCGGCGTTCGCCGTGCCGGTCCAGCTCGCGCGCACCGAGGCGCCGTCGCCGGCGTCGGCGGGCACCGCGACGGTGAACAGCTGGTACGGCAGCGCGGTGCCGCTCGACACCTCGACGTCGACGCCGTCGGCGCCGACGAGCGCCTCGAGCTGCTCGGCCGAGAGCGGCTCGCCCTCGCGGACGAGGTCGTCGGAGGCCTGCACCGTGCCGCTCACGACGCCGATCTCGGGGTCGGTGGGCACGAACTCGTAGCCCTCGCGGAACGACACGTCGAGCGCGTCGCCCTCGGGCGAGGTCACGGTCGCCGAGAGCTCGACCGAGCCCTCCTCGGCGGTGCCCTCGTCGGCGGGCGACACCGGGGCGACTCCGGGCCGCTCGTCGGCGGTGGTGAAGACGACGCGGTGGGTCGTCGTGTTGCCGACGGCGTCGACCGCACTGATCGCGAACGAGTGCTCGCCGGGCTCGAGCTCGAGCGAGCTCGTGGCGTGCGGCAGCGCGATCGGCTCGCCGTCGAGGGTCGCCGCGAGGCTCGTCACGCCCGAGCCGGCGTCGACGGCCTCGCCGTCGAGCACGAACTCGCCGCGCAGGGCGCTGCCGTCCTCGACGCCGCTGGTGACGACCGGCGCCGTGTTGTCGACGTGCACGGTGCGCACCACGACGTCGTCGCCCCGGCGGGCCTCGACCGTGTGCGCGCCGTCGGCGACGGCGGTGGTGTCCCAGATCGCGGCGATCGAGTCGAACGCGTCGTCGGGGATCGCGAACGTGAGGTGGAGCGTCACGAGGCCGGTGTCGGAGAAGCCGACCCGGGTCGACGAGTCGGTCGGGCACGCGTACGGCGCCGGGTCGGTCTCGCCCTCGGGGGTCTCGTGCGTGGTCGCGCAGCTCTCGGCGCGCAGCACCCGGCCGTCGGGCAGCGCGAGGCGGAAGTTCATCGCCGAGAAGTCGTCGTTGTTCTCGTCGATGTCGGCGCCCGGCCAGGCCTTCGTGCCGGCGGCGATGGTGAGCGTGAGCGGCTCGCCCGGACGGATCCGGTCGACCGGCACGGTCGCGTCGACGGTCTCGACGCGCGAGTAGAAGCCCTCGTCGAAGATCGTGAGCACCTCGTCGCCGAGCTGCACGCCGTTGCGGAAGAACGCGTCGGTCGCGGTCGCCTCGAAGGCGAACACCGGCCCGGTCTCGAGCGAGGGGACGCCCTCGACCGGGGCGCCGTCGATCACGAGCTCGAGTCCGGCCGGGTCGCCGTCGGCGGTGGCGGTGACGGGAACCGCGCCGCTGACGAACCCGCCGTCGACCAGGTCGAGGCGCACGGGGTCGGGCTCGCCGTCGACGAGGTCGATGCGCACGGGGCCGAGGGTGCTCGTCTGCGCGCCGTCGCCGGCGACGACGGTGTACTCGAGCCAGCGCTTGCCGAACAGGTCGGCGCTCGGCACCGAGTAGGTGTAGAGGTCCTCGCTGCCGACCGCGAGCAGTCGCTCCTCGGTGGCCCCGAGGTTGTCGGTCATCTGCAGGCGCACGGTGCGCACGAGCACGTCGTCGACGACCCGGAACGCGAGGTCGACGCCGCCGGTGCTCGGCGCATCCGAGGTGCCGGTGAGGTCGTCGACGACCGGGGCCGCGCCGGCGGCCGGCGCGGGCACGAGTCCGGCGGGCACCTGCTCGCGCGAGACCGCGCCGGGGGTCGGCGGGGCGAGGCCGAGCATCGTCTGCACGGCGCCGTCGGCGGGCACGGGCTCCCACATGCGGTCGCCGGGGCCGGGGTTCCAGGCGTACTGGATGGCCGTGGTCGCGGTGGTCTGGTCGTTGTCGAAGTAGTAGGCGCGGCTGATGTCGTGGCCGGTGTTCGTCTGCACCTGCAGGCCGCGCGAGCCGCCGTTCGCCATGCCGCCGTTGTAGAGCTCGACGATGGTCTCGCCGAGCACGAGGCTCGTGCCGAACTCGGCGTTGAAGTCGTCGACGGTGAGGCCGGCCTCGACGCCGGCGGGGTTCTTCACCCAGAGCACGAGGGTGCCCCGCGGCTCGATGACGACGTCGGCCGGCACCGAGGGCCACAGCGTCGCCGAGTTCGTGGTCGGGCCGCTGAGCGCGTTGTTCGTGTAGAGGTAGATCAGCGTGTAGTCGCCCCAGTCGACGGGCGCGTCGGAGGCGTTGTAGACCTCGATGAACTCGTAGCCGTCGCTGCCGTTGACGTTCGCGGTGTCGGGCGCGAGCTCGGTGATCATGAGGATCGGCGCGTCGGCGAGGTCGGGGTCGGTGCCGCTCTGCAGCCGGCTCGTCACCTGGTCGAGGGTGATCGCGCCCGGCGTGGGCGCGACATCGGCGCCGTGCGCGTGGGCGATGAGGCGCGCATCCGCCGAGTCGACGAGGTCGGGCACGGCGAACTGCGCGTTCCACGGGGTGGTCGAGTCGCCGTCGTCGGCGGGCACCCAGGCGCGGGTGATCACGCCGTCGGCGTCGGAGATGCTGAAGCCGCGGTCGCCGGCGTTCGCGAAGCCGCCCTGCGGGCCGAAGCGGAGGATCTGCACGTCGGCGTCGATGCCGTAGAAGGCGCGGAACTCGTCCTTCGCGAGGCCGCGGCGCACGTCGCCCTCGCCGTAGTTCATCCAGAGCACGGCGACGCCGCCGGCGGGGATCACCGCGGGGTCGTCGCCCTCGCCGTCGAGGCGGATGATCGGCTGCACGGTGCCGGCGTTCCACTGCGAGGTGTGGTAGCGGATCTCGATGCCGGCCGCGTCGAGGTCGATCGGCGCATCGGTGGTGTTGACGACCTCGAGGAACTCCCAGTGGTCGGTGCCGTCGTTGTCGCCGTTGATCTCGGTGATGACGAGCGGCGCGACCTCGGCCGCGTTGCCGTCGGTGCCGAGCACCGGCTCGGCCTCGGGCTCGGCCGGGTCGGGCTCCGGCGCCGGCTCGGGGCGCACGAGCCGGGCCGCGTCGACGACGCCCGGCGTCGGCGCGCCGGCGGTCGGCGCGCTCAGCACGGCGCCGGTGGCGGGCAGCGCGAAGTGGTCGGAGCGGCCGCGGTCGGTGGCGGGCCGGTCGTAGTGCGCCTCGGTGACGATCGTCGTGCGGGTCTCGTCGAACAGGCGCAGCGCGCGGGCGCCGGAGTTCGCGAAGCCGTTCTGGCCGATCACGTGGAAGAGCGGGTAGTCGGAGTCGGCGTCGCCGAAGTGCTCGCGGAAGTCGGCCTCGCCGAGCTGCCACTGGGTCACCGCGGCGTCGCCGGTGCCGACCGCGTACCGCAGCCAGAACACGGCGGTGCCGCCGGCGGGGATGATCGCCTCGGCGAGCGGCGTCTCGGAGCCCTCCTCGACCGCGGTGAGCCAGGC